>NZ_JBFRFT010000005.1:0-249875 GCF_052114965.1 Microvirga sp. 2TAF3
CACGCCCAAGCCGGCGCCGAGATGGCCGCCGGTGACCGAGACCGCATCGATGGTCTCGGCACGCAACTCATCCGCCAGCTGCCGCAACTGGGCTTCGGACAAAAGACGCAGATCGGAAGGGGTCGCTATCGTGTCGAGAAGAGGTGTGGCCATGGCCGAAACTTTTGCTCCTAGCCGATAGGACAAGAAAGATTACACCCAGTTCCCCGGGAGAGATACGAAGTTTTACATCCCGCGAGCGGCAATTCTGACGCAGGAGCGATCCGCCTTGGCGGCCAAGAGCGATGTCAGATATTCATCTCTGTCCAGCCTAGTTTTGGCTCCTATATGGTTACACGCTGATGCCGCTCGAGCGTGGCGGGTGTTCCCTGATCGTCGGTAAGAGATGGGGAAACGATGGTTTCAAGACGCGACCTTCTGATGCTTATCGGTGCGATGGCGATCGCCCGGCCGCTTGCTGCGGCAGGGCAAGGGGAAGATCCTGCCATCGCTCATGTGAAGGCTTTCTACGACAGCATGCGATCCGTGACGACTGGCGCGCGGGGTTCCGATCCGAAGAAGCGCATTGCCGCGCTTTCACAAGCGATGACGCGAGCGTTCGATATTGCAGCCATGACGCGGCTCGCCGTGGGGCCGGGTTGGACCAAGATTCCTGCCGCGAAAAGGGCATCGTTACAGGAAGCGTTCGGACGCTACTTCATCGCGACTTATGCGAGTCGGCTCGATCAGGCTTCCGGTGGGCGCTTCGAGGTCCTGCCCAATGCTGAGCGCAGAGCCGGTGGAACCATCGTTCGCACACAAATCATCGACGCTGAGGGCAAGGCTACGCCGGTCGATTACCTCTTGAATCCAGAAGGGCGCATCGTCGATGTCTATCTGAATGGCACGGTCAGCGAGCTTGCCAGCCATCGCTCCGAGTTCGATGCCGCATTGAAAGCCGGTGGGCCAGACGCGCTCGAGAGCAGCCTGCGCAAGCGCGCGGATGCGTTGAGTGGCGGAACTTAACCGGCAGTCGGCGCATGTTATCTTGGCTGATCATCATCTGCCTGATCGCGGCGGGGCTGGGCTGCCTTCACATGATAGTTGCAGCCGTCCTCGTGGGGCGCTTCGTACGACGAAAGACAGCAGTACGGAATGACAGCCCTTCGGTGACCATCTTGAAGCCGCTCTGCGGAAATGAGCCCAGGCTCATGGAGAACCTCGTCTCGTTTTGCGTGCAGGACTATTCCGGACCGGTACAGGTCATCTTCGGCGTACAGGACCCAGCCGACCCGGCGATCGCGATCGTGGAGCGGCTCGCGGCGCAGCTTCCGGAGCGAACCGTCGAACTTGTGGTGAACCCGCGTCGGCATGGCGCGAACCGCAAAGTCTCGAACCTCGTCAACATGGCCGCTCATATTCGGCATGAGACCGTCCTTCTGGCCGATAGCGACATGCGGGTCGGGCCCGACTACCTCGCAGGCATCATTGCCGAACTGGGGCGTCCCAGCGTGGACGGCGTGACGTGTCTCTATTACGGCCTAGCCTCGCAGAGTGTCTGGTCCCGCCTTTCGGCTCTGGGCATCGATACTCATTTTCTGCCGAACGTGGTCGTGGGCCTTGCTCTAGGCCTCGCACGCCCATGCTTCGGCTCAACGGTCGCTCTCAAAAGAGAGACCTTGGACAGAATCGGAGGTTTCGAAGCCTTCGCCGACACTCTGGCCGACGATTATATGCTTGGAATGGCACTTCGTTCGAAGGGCCGCGAGGTTGCCATACCGCCATTCGTGATTGGCCACGCTTGTAACGAGCGCTCCTGGAGAGAGCTTTGGCGGCACGAACTGCGGTGGACGCGCACCATCAGGAGCGTCGACCCCGTGGGCTATGCGGGATTGGCCATCACTTACGGGCTACCCTGGGCGCTGATAGCGGGTCTTCTCGGAGGGGGGACAGCCTCCCTGACGGCTGCCGTTCTTGCAGTCGGCTGCCGGATCTCGCTCTGCATCCGCATCGAGCGGGCATTCGACCTTATGCCGCACCCTTATTGGCTCGTGCCATTGCGCGATCTACTCTCCTTTGCAGTGTTTGTCGCGAGCTTTGCCGGGCAGAGTGTGACCTGGAAGGGGCACAGATACCGCCTGAAAGCTGACGGCACCCTCTCCTGAACGGAGGTGAACCTTGCCATGATGCGGTCGCTCTTTCTTCAGGCGCCGTCCTTCGACGGCTTCGACGGCGGCGCAGGGGCTCGCTACCAGATGCGGCGCGAGGTGCGCTCGTTCTGGTATCCGACCTGGCTCGCGCAACCGGCAGCAATGGTCGATGGCAGCAAGCTGATCGATGCGCCGCCGCACCGCCTGACATTCGCGGATATTGCCCCGTATGCG
Source organism: Microvirga sp. 2TAF3 (assembly GCF_052114965.1). Classification (NCBI taxonomy): domain Bacteria; kingdom Pseudomonadati; phylum Pseudomonadota; class Alphaproteobacteria; order Hyphomicrobiales; family Methylobacteriaceae; genus Microvirga; species Microvirga sp. 2TAF3. The sequence continues at coordinate 2,364 of NZ_JBFRFT010000005.1, forward strand.
CGTACGCACGAGCTTCTCGTCCTTCATACCTCGACGCCATCATTCAACTCGGATGTGAGGACTGCACGCGCGATGAAGGAGTTGAATCCGGACCTGAAGGTCGGGCTTATCGGCGCCAAGGTAGCCGTCGAGCCGGAGGAAAGCCTTAAGGCGTGCGACGCGATCGATTTTGTCGCGCGCAACGAGTTCGACTTCACGATCAAGGAGGTGGCGGAGGGCCGCGACTGGAGCCGTATCGATGGGCTTTCCTACCGCAGCGCCGACCGCGTGATCGTCCACAATCCTGACCGTGCCATCATCGAGAACATGGACGATCTGCCCTTCGTGACGCCAGTCTACAAGCGCGATCTCGTCATCGAGAATTACTTCGGCGGTTACCTGAAGCACCCTTACATCTCATTCTATACAGGCCGAGGCTGTAAATCCCGCTGTACCTTCTGCCTCTGGCCTCAGACCGTCGGAGGACATCGCTACCGCACCCGCAGCATCGGACATGTCATGGAGGAACTCACCTGGGCGAAGGCGGCCTTTCCACAGGTCAAGGAGTTCTTCTTCGACGACGACACGCTGACCGACAATATCCCACGCGTCGAGGCCCTGGCTCGGGAAATCGGCAAGCTCGGCCTCACCTGGTCATGCAACGCCAAGGGAAACGTGCCGCGCGAGACGCTGAAGGTCATGAAGGACAACGGGCTGCGCCTCCTGCTGGTCGGCTACGAGTCCGGCAACCAGCAGATCCTGTACAACATCAAGAAAGGAATGCGGGTCGATGTCGCCCGCCGTTTCACCAAGGATTGCCATGAGCTCGGTATCCTCATCCACGGCACCTTCATTCTTGGCTTGCCCGGGGAGACGAAGGAAACGATCGAGGAGACGATCCGCTTCGCGAACGAGATCAACCCGCACACGATCCAGGTCTCGCTCGCCGCGCCTTACCCTGGCACATTCCTATACCGGCAGGCGCAGGAGAATGGCTGGCTTTACGACCCCGAGGCGGAGCTCCTGACAGATCGCGGGACACAGATTGCTGCACTGAACTACCCGCATCTCACCCATACCGAGATCTTTGAGTCGGTGGAGCAATTCTACAAGCGGTTCTACTTCCGTGCGCCCAAGATCGCCGCGATCGTGGGAGAGATGATCAAAAGCCCCGAAATGATGAAGCGCCGTCTACGCGAAGGCATCGAGTTCTTCCATTTTCTCCGAGACCGGGACGAAACCTCACACTGAAACGCGCCTCAGACGCGAAGGCATGCATACCATCGTCGTGCGACTAAGGCGGACTGTCGGGCGGCCCGCCTGATACCGCGGCCTGATAGGATTCTCGCGGTGGGCCGAGAAAGGCCGGGACCACGATGAAGGCTGCAAGAAGGGTAAAGAACAGGGACAGAGCCAACAGCATTCCCATGCTTGCGGTGCCGGGGTGGCTTGAGAAGCAGAGGCTGCCGAAGGCGGCTCCGGTCGTGAGCGCGCTGAAGAAGATTGCCCGCGTCAGGCTTGAGGACAGCACATCGACAACGCCGGCCTGCCAAGCGATGACGTAGTAGATGTGGAATGCGACCCCGACGGCCAGCATCAGCGGCAACGCGATGATGTTCGCGAAATTAAGAGGTAACCCGAGAAGACTGGCCGCCTCCAGGGTCACGATAGCGGCGATAACGAGGGGGCCGAGGGTAAGGGCGACGTCGAGCAGCCGGCGAAGCGCAACCGCCAGGATCAAGAAGATGGCGGCGAGGGCGAGGAGGCCCGCCTCGATGAAGGCCCGGACCACCATGCGGCCGGATTCTACAATCGCGATAGGAGCCCCGCTGGCATGCGGAGCAACCGCATGCACCGCGTCGGCGAACCGGACGAGGACGGCGTTGTCGTTAGCGTCTCCCTTGGGGAAAACCTCGATCCGGGCACGTCCATCCGGAGCGATCCAGTCAGCCACGAGATCGGGTGGGAGGTTCTCGCGCGTAATCCTTTCCGCACTCATGAGCAGGCGAATCCGGTCGAAGAGCCGTGTCAAATCCATGGTCACGGCCGCTTCGGCCGTAGTTCTCTCGCGGGGAGAAGCCGCGGCAAGCCGATCGAGAACGGCCGCAAGGTGCCGGGCCGCATCTTCGCTTGCGCCAGCCCGAGATTCGGCAGCATCGCGCAGCATCGCCGCAGTCGTGCCCAAGGCGGCGATATTGTCCGCATCCGTGGGAGGAGCCGCGACCTGGATCGGGTGCAGGACCGTGTCGAGGAGGAGCGCCGCATCGCGGATGATGCCAAGCTTCTCGTCCTGATCGTCCGGTATGAAGTTTGCGAGGGTCATGGTGCGCGCCACCTCCGGCAACGCATCCAGCTTGGCGGCAAGAGTCTTGGCATCCTGCAGCGACGGCGCCAGCGCATCGATCGAGTTCGGGCTGGTCTCGGGATCCCGTGCAAGATCCAGAAAGGTCGCGACGGACTCCATGCGCTTGTTGCGCAGGTTCATTGGGTTCGAGTCGAACTGGATGCTGATCAGGAACGGCAATCCTGCCGTCACCACCAGAACGGTCGCTACGATGATCAGGCGGCGATGCAAGAGGATCCAGCGGTCGACCGCCGCCAACGACGCGGTCTCGACAGACTCAGGTTCGCCAGGGGGCCTCAGTGCGACGATGAGCGCAGGGAGCAGTGTCAGACTCGCTATGTAGGCGATGACCATGCCGAGGCCGGCGATGAGCCCCAACTCGGAGACTCCCTGGAACTCCGTCGGCAAGAAGGAGAAGAAGCCGGCGAGAAGCGAAATTGCCGCCAAGGTCAGAGAACTCCCTACGCCACGGGCCGCAATCACGATGGCACCTGGAAGATTGTCTCGGGCATAGCGCTCGGAGCGGTAGCGCATGGCGAACTGAATTCCGAAATCGACGCCGAGCCCCACGAACAGCGCCGCGAATGCCACCGAGATGAGATTGAACTCCCCGACCACCAGGAGACCTGTGCCGGTTGTTATGATCAAGCCCGCGAGAAGGGTTGCCAGAACAGCAAAGATGATCCGTCCGGAGCGTAGAGCGAGATAGAGGATCAACCCAATGGCCGCGAGGGTCAGTGCCGTGTTGAGGGTTACGTTTTCAGCCAGGGTCCCGAACTCTTCGTCTGCGACTGGAACTGGGCCTGTCAGGCGTATGCGTACGCCGTGATCGGGCGTGAGACCAAGGTCACCGATGGTCCGCCGTACGAGATTGGTCACCTCCGCACCGGGCTGCAACGCATTGTAGTCGAGCTTGGGTTGGATCAGAACAAGGCGTCTCAACTCACGTGGTTCAGCTTTCCCCCCAGATAATAGAAGAGTCTGCCAGGAGAGCCGGGCCCGCCGCCCTGCGAGCACGCGCTCGAGCACATCAGACAGGGCCGTCATCGGCCTAGCCAGATCGTCTAGTTTCGTCTGACCGGCACGAACGCCCTGCAAGCCAAGCGAGAGAGTCTGCATGACACCGCGCAGGCTCGGATCGGCAGCCAAGGGGCCAAGAAGTCCCTGCTGTGCGATCAGCGTTTCTGTCGTGCGAATGACTTCCTCCGTGGGCAGAAGCAAAAATCCGTTCTTCGCAAAGAACGGACTGCCATCCGGCCATCGTACGCTGCGAAAGGCTTCGCTATGCTGCGAGAGCGCGGCTGTGAGCTTCTCGGCTGCCTCGCTGGCGATTTCAGGCGTTTCTCCGTCTACGACGGCGACGATGAGATCCGTTCGCTGCGGAAACGCCGCATCAATCGCGATCTCATCCTGGCGCCAGGCCGCGCTCGACGAGATCAGCCGCGCCGTATCGGTATTGATCGCAAAAAGCTTCGCCGCAACGAAAAGGCCGAGCAAGCTGAGGGCAACGGCAATGGCAATCACCAGCCGCGACCTGCGGACGCACAGTGCAACGACACGCTCGACTGAGAGTTTCGGCATCGGGGTTCCGGGTTCGTCCTTTCGAGTGATTGCCGCTCAATGCTCTATCGTATTCAGGTTATTTCAGTAACGCTTGAGCAGGTTCATTGCCGCTTCAGGAGTAATCCCTACAAATACATCTAGTCCTGCAATGATAACCTTCGTAGAAGTCGCAAATGGGCTTTCGGTCGCGGGTCGATGTGAAGTCGTTGAAATGCCAAGAATGTCGCGTAGATAGTGGCAAGTGGGGTCGGATAAGTCTTGAGCGTAAAAGGATAGGATATGAAAGTTATCCTCGCTCAACCCCGTGGCTTTTGTGCCGGTGTTGTTCGGGCAATCGAGATTGTGGAGCGCGCGCTCGTGAAGTATGGCGCTCCCGTCTATGTTCGTCACGAGATCGTCCATAATCGCTACGTTGTCGAAGGACTTGAGCGAAAAGGCGCCCGCTTTGTCGATGACCTCGGCGAGGTTCCGGACGGAGCCGTCGTGATCTTCAGCGCGCATGGCGTACCCCGCGTCGTCGTAGCGGAAGCGCAAGCCAGGCAATTGCCGGCTTTGGATGCGACCTGTCCGCTCGTAACCAAGGTCCACAATCAGAGCCGGCGCTATGTCGCGCAGGGGCGCACGCTGGTGCTGATCGGCCATGCCGGGCACCCCGAGGTGGAAGGCACACTCGGCCAGATCGATGACATTGCCTATCTCGTGCAGAACGAGGCCGATGTCGAGTTGCTGGAACTCCCGGCCGACACGCCCATCGCATATGTGACCCAGACGACCCTCAGCGTCGACGACACCCGCTCGATCATCGCGGCGCTGAGGCAGCGGTTTACCAACGTGGTCGGACCAGAGACGCGGGATATCTGTTATGCGACCCAGAATCGTCAAACGGCCGTCCGGCAGCTCTGCCGTATCGCCGATCTCGTCCTTGTCGTCGGCGCTCGCAATAGTTCCAATTCCAACCGCCTGCGGGAGATCGGGGCAGAGGCTGGTGTGCCAAGCTACCTTGTGGCCGATGGCGCGGATATCGATCCGGCATGGCTGGATCGGGTGGAAGTCATCGGCGTGACGGCTGGGGCTTCGGCGCCTGAGGTGCTCGTGGAGGATGTCATCGAGGCGCTCCGCCGCACTGCCGGACCTGTGGAGGTTTCCGTCCTTCCGGGGATCGAGGAGAACATCAACTTTCGCCTGCCGGCAGAACTCGCAGCTGTTTGAGCCGGGATTGCGCCACGAAGGCCGCCACCGCAGCAAGGAGTTGCCCATGGGCATACCTGTCCGCCAAGTCGTCTCGATCGGCAGCTACATCCTCCGCCAGCATCTCGCCGGCCGAAAGCGTTACCCGCTCGTCCTGATGCTGGAGCCGCTCTTCCGCTGCAATCTCGCCTGTGCGGGCTGCGGCAAGATCGATTATCCTGATGCGATCCTGAACAAGCGGCTCTCTGTCGAGGATTGCCTTGCTGCTGTGGACGAATGCGGCGCGCCTGTGGTTGTTTTGGCGGGGGGAGAGCCGCTCTTGCACAAGGGCCTGCCACAGATCGTGGAAGGCGCCATCGCGCGGCGTAAGTTCGTCATCGTCTGCACCAATGCGCTGCTGCTCGAGAAGAAAATCGACCAGTATCGACCAAGCCCGTATTTCTCTTGGTCCATCCATCTTGATGGCGATGAGGAAATGCATGACCGCTCGGTGTGTCAGGAGGGCGTCTATCAGCGCGCTGTCGCAGCTCTCCGATTGGCACAGGCCAGGGGATTTCGCGTCACCATCAACTGCACCTTATTCAAGGGAGCCGATCCGGAGCAGGTCGCGGCCTTCTTCGATACGGTCACGGCGCTCGGGATCGATGGGATTACCGTCTCGCCGGGCTATGCCTATGAGCGGGCTCCCGACCAGCAGCACTTTCTCAACCGGAAGGCCACCAAGGAACTGTTCCGCGGCATTTTCCGCCGCGGCCAGGGCGGCAGGCGATGGGAGTTCAATCAGTCCGCGCTTTTCCTCGACTTCCTGGCAGGCAACCAGGCCTATCATTGCACACCCTGGGGCAATCCCACCCGGACCGTGTTCGGTTGGCAGCGGCCCTGCTACCTCCTGGGCGAAGGTTACGCGAAGACTTACCGGGAGTTGATGGAAGAAACCGATTGGGACGCCTATGGTACCGGCCATTATGAAAAGTGCGCCGACTGCATGGTCCATTCGGGCTATGAGGCATCAGCCGTCATGGACACGGTCCGACGGCCCTGGAAGGCGGCCTGGGTAGCCTTGCGGGGCGTGAGGACCGAAAGGCCGATGGCGCCCGAGATCGCTCTCGACGGGCAGCGTCCGGCACAGTTCCTATTCTCTCGGAACGTCACCGAAAGACTCGCTGATACTCGTGAGTCCAAGACTGGGCCCCAGAAGCGCCCTGCAGCGACCTAAGCTCGCAAAGGCCGCCGACGCATCCCGCGCCAGGCGCGGAAGGGCAGTCAATTGCAAGGGCTGCCGCATGGCCTCGCGCAGAAAACCCAACAGGTTGATGTTCTCATCCGGACGCAGCACCTCTGCTACAAAGGGGGGAAGCGAGCGGCCGGCCGGATCACAGATGACGCGGATCGCTGCGAACGGGATTGCGTGTGCCGCTGCGAAGGCGGCTGCGATATGGGATTCCATGTCGACCCCAACGGCTCCGGTCGCGCAATACAGGGCGGTCTTGTCGGCAGGGGTGAGCAGGGGGGCTTCGGCACCTGCGATTTTGGCCAGGATTACACGCTGACCACTTGCCGACAGACAATGAGCCCAGTCCCGAACGATCCCTGGATGCGCAGCCCACCGCTCGCTCCTAGCAACAATATCGCTGGCGACAATCACATCGCCCGGAGCAAGGGTCGGCGAAAGCCCTCCGGCAATCCCGAAGCTGACGACTGCCCGATATGCGGGCGCGAGTTGGTCGAGAGCAATCCGCAGCCGCGCGGGCGAGGCGCCTGACCAAATGGTGGTGATCCGAGGTCCGGAGACGAGACGCGCTTCGCGACCAAGTCCGGTCACAACGAGAATGGGCAATGCGGGATCAGAGGTCACATGCCCACCCCGACCATATGGTCAATGCCGAGCTTCAGGTTGCGGTAACGTGCAAGCGCCCAAAGCGGAAAGAATTTCGGATAACCGTGGTAGCGCAGATAAAAGACACGCGGGAAGCCTGTCGCCGTGAAACGCTCCTCGCGCCAGAATCCGTCAGCCCTCTGTGTGCGCCTTAGATATTCAATACCCCGTGCGACGGCCGGGTGTTCGGCCTCGCCCGCGGCCATGAGGGCCAAAAGAGCCCATGAACTTTGAGAGGCCGTGCTTGGTGCGGGTTGATGACCTCGGTAATCGAGGCGGTAACTGTCACCGTCCTCGCCCCACCCACCATCGGGATTCTGGATCCCGATCAGCCATCTCACCGCCCGGCGCATCGTCTCCGAGTGCGTGTCGATCTTTGCCGCGCGAAGGGCACAAAGAACCGACCACGTTCCATAAATGTAGTTCATACCCCAGCGGCCGAACCAGCTCCCGTCTTCTTCCTGCTCCGCAAGGAGATATCCGATGCCACGCGCCAATGTCGGGCTCGTCTCGGGTCTTTCGCCAAGTTGCGCAAACATGGAAACGCAGCGTGCGGTCACATCGGCGGTCGGCGGGTCGAGAAGCGCTCCATGATCGGCGAAGGGGATATAATTGAGATAACCGTAGGTGTTATCCACATCGAAGGCTCCCCAGCCACCGTTGCGGCTCTGCAGGCCTGCGATCCACTCGCGGCCGCGCGCGATCGGTTCGTCGAAGGCCGCCGCATCTGATGGTGAAAGGCGCGCCCGCGCCCGGTGCATCGCCATGACGACCACTGCCGTGTCGTCGACATCGGGATAGTAGGCGTTCTCATATTGAAACGCCCAACCGCCCGGCCGTATCTGCGGGCGGGTCACCGACCAATCTCCCGCGACATCGAGGACTTGCCGCTGCTTCAGCCAGACGAGCCCCTGGAGCGCCTGCCTCTCCGCCTCATCGCTCCCGACTTCGAGAAGGGCATGGCAGGCGAGCGCCGTATCCCAGACGGGTGACATGCAGGGTTGGCAATAAGCCTCATCTTCTCTCGCAAACAGCAATCTCTCAAGGGCATTGCGAGCTGTAGCCGCGTAAGGATGGTCCGCTGGATATCCGAGGGCATCGTACATCATCACGACATTGACCATGGCCGGGAAAATAGCCCCCAGCCCGTTGCAGCCGTTCAGACGCTCTTCGACGAAGGCGAGGGCTGCTTCGATTGCGCGCCGGCGGGAGCCTTCCGGAAAGAAGCGCTCGGTTTGCCGAAGAAGAACATCGATCCCTCCGAAGATTTGAGTCCATGGCCATGTCCGATGCGGCCCCTTCGGCCAGTTGTGCTCCTTATTCGGCGGAAGGACGAAGAGTTCCTCGATGCCGATGCCGCGAGGGTTGCGTGCCCTGGGTTTTAGTGCCTGCAAGACCATGAGAGGAACGAGAACCGTCCGGGCCCAGTATGAGATCTTCGAGAGATGGAAGGGGAACCAGCCTGGGAGAAGCATGATCTCGACAGGCATGACAGGTACGGCCCGCCAGGGAATCTCCCCATAAAGCGCCAGCAGGGCCCGGGTGAAGACGTTGCTTTTCGCAGCTCCGCCATGGCTAAGGATTGCCTCGCGGGCGCGGCGCATGTGCGGATCGTCGGGTGCATCCCCAATCATCTTCAGCGCGAAATATGCTTTCACGCTGGCGCTCATGTCGAACGCCCCATCATGAAACAGAGGCCAGCCTCCTTCGCCTCTTTGAACGCGCCGGAGATAGGTGGCGATCTTTGCCTCAAGCGCCGCATCCGGCGCTTCGCCAAGGTAATGCTTCAAGAGGATATATTCGGCAGGGATTGTTGCATCCGCCTCAAGCTCGAAACACCAATGACCGTCCGCTCGGGCACAGTCGATGAGTGCCCGCTCTGCAGCGGCAAACCACGGCTCAACCGCTTCAACTGGCAACTCGATCCGGCTTGAGCGAACCCTGACCATGCGCAACGCTAAGGCTCTGATGTGGCGGCATGAGGGCCTTTCCAGCTGCACAGACCGCAGCATTCGGGCCTGCTAGAGCATTTCTGGTAAAAGCGAATATCGTTTTCGACAAAAACTTGTCTTTTCAAAAACATGTGACTTATTTCACAAGTCGAAATTCAAGAAATATGCTCCAAGTCTGTACCGACAATTGGGCGTTTCTCTCACATCAGACCGTAACGCAGGAGTGCTCCCAAGAGGCGCAGGCGCCGCGCATGGACCGGCACCCGCGGCGGATACCATCCGCGCGTCACGAGTTGATCGAGAATGGTCGAATAGGCCGCCGCCATCAGGCGGGGCGCGCGTACCAAGGCCCGGGGACAATCGGCCATGATCCGGTCCGCCTCGTGAAACGAGATGGCTGCCTGCTCGGCTACACGAGCGCACGCTTCGCCAAGCTTCGGGTGGTTCAGGATAGATGCCGGTTCGAAATCAACGATGCCTGCCTGGACTAAAGCCTCCCAGGGGAGATAAACGCGCCCGAGGACTGCATCTTCGTCGAGATCCCGTAGAATATTGGTCAGTTGCAACGCTCGGCCGAGATGGAGGGCGAGAGCATCACCATGAAGAATGTCGAGCCCGAAGATCCGCACCGAAATCCGCCCTACGGCACTCGCCACGCGATCACAGTAGAGATCGAGCGTCGCCCAATCGGGCGCTCTGAGATCGCCGCTCGCATCCATCATCATCCCGTCGATGACGGCATGGAAATCGTCGGGTTGGAGCGCAAAGGTGCGAACGGGAGCGACAAGAGAGGAGAGCCGCTTCGGGGTCCGCCCATCGAACAGAGCGTCGATTTCCGCCCGCCAGCGCTCGAGCTCCCGGATGCGATCCGCGCAGGGGGCATGGCTGTCCGCAATGTCGTCGACGGCGCGGCAGAACCCGTACACGGCATACATCGCCTCGCGGCGGTGTCGTGGCAGGATAAGCATAGCCGTATAGAACGAGCTTCCGGTTGGCTGTAGCCCGCTCTCGTTTGCCGGCAAGGTGATCATCGTTCGGCCACACCTCTCGATGCGTTCGCCTGAAAGCGGCCTTATCCATGGCGAACAGCATGTACATGGAGGCAGTCATGGGGAGCGCCAAGGCCCATAGCGTCTTTAACTTGTAGCAGAGTGGGTACAAACGCCAGATTCGTCAGCCGCAAGGCCAAGACGGCTCGCGATCTGGTCCGCATCGTCGCGGGTTGACCATCGCTGCCATGCTCAGCCAACAATCCGCCAGCATGGCAGCCTTCATCGCAGATAGCCGGAAGTCCGAAACCACGCGATGGCATCCGCAAGACCTTCCCGATAGGGCCTCGTTGTATATCCAAGCTCGCGCCGTGCCTTGGCGTCCGTGAAGAACATGCGGTGACGCGCCATGCGAAGGCCGTCGAGAGTGACGAAGGGGGTGCGGCCGGTGAGGCGTGCCATGGCCTCAGCCCCGAGAGCGACAGGGTAGATCAAGGAGCGGGGCAGTTTGAGAAAGGGAGGATGTCGCCCGACCAAGGAGGCAATATCCTCGAGCATTGTCGACAGGCGGACATTTTCGCCGCCGAGAATATAGCGTTGACCGACCTGCCCTTTGCGCATGGCTGCGAGATGGCCTGCCGCGACATCGTCCACATGAACGAGGTTGAGACCTGTATCGACGAAGCCGGGCATCCGGCCCGAGGCGGCCTCGACAATGATCCGACCGGTTGGAGTCGGTTTCACATCGCGCGGTCCGACAGGGGTCGACGGATTGACGATCACCGCAGGCAGCCCCTGATGATCAATCATCTCCTGAACCAAGCGCTCGGCGACCACCTTGCTACGCTTATAGGCGCCCACAGCAGCCGCTTCGGACAAAGACCGGCTTTCGTCGGCGGGCGTGCCGTCGGGGTTGATCGCTAGGGTGGCGACGCTGCTGGTGTAGACGATGCGTTCCACGCCAGCACGCATCGCCTCCTCCATGACAATCCTCGTTCCCTCCACATTGGTACGCATAATGTCGTCAGGGGAGGGTGCCCAGAGGCGATAATCCGCCGCCACATGGATGACATAGCGCACGTCCCGCAGAGCCGCTGCCATTGCGGAGGGGTCGCAAATATCCCCTTGTGCGAAGGTGATCTCGTCTTGCGACAGGTTCGTGCGGGGGCTTGAAGCGCGCACCAGCGCGCGAACCGTATAACCCGCCTCGTGAAAGGCGGCGACCACTGCCGAACCGACGAAGCCGCTCGCCCCTGTAATCAGAACCGGGCCGTTATTGAAAGCGGTGCCAATACCATTACCCATGACATACGGTACAAAGGACTGAGAAGAGCATGAGAACAACGCGCGCCAGTGTAAACCCGGAGGAATGTCGAAGACGGGCTCTGCCTCGAAGCAGCAACCGCGTTCCCTTCTGGGCTTCGAACAAACGGTGCAGACCGTCGGAGGTCACTATCGTGTCGAGAAGCGGTATGGTCATGGCCGAAACTTTTTGCTCCTAGCCAATAGGACAAGAAAGATTACACCCAGTTCCCCGGGAGAGATACGAAGTTTTACTTCCCGCGAGCGGCAACTCTGACGCAGAAGCGAACGCTCTCCCGCGTTTATCGTAACGTATATCGGGCGGATCGTTGTTGAGATGCATATCCCAGATGCGACCACGATGCCGGAACGAGCAGAGGGATATGCAAAAAATCTCCTGCTCCTCATGCGGTGACAGTTCATCGTGCCGTATCGACACCCCATAGATCCGCTCTACAACTTCAGCACTGCATCCCGTTGGATCTCGTCTGCCAAGGTCTGCAAGCGGCGGCGAGGTCAGGTGTCGAGGAGGGTTGCCTTGTTTGCGATCTCGACTGAAATCAGCCTCGGCTTTGGCATTCTCATATCTGTCGCAGCGGTCGCATACCTGTGCATGGCCGTTTGGTGCCTTGCTCGTTTACCGCAAAGCTCTCCCAACATCTCGAACGGAGAAAAAGGGCTGACGGTCCTAAAGCCCCTGTGCGGCTACGAGCCTGAACTTGAGGACTGCCTGAGATCTTTTTTCATGCAGGACTATCCTGGACCGCTGCAGATCGTCCTTGGCGCCCGATCGCTAACGGATCCGGCTGTGGCGATTGCGCGGCAGGTTGCGGCTACGTTTCCGAATGTCGATGCTTCGATCGTCGTCGATGATCAGGTCCATGGCTCGAACCTGAAGATCAGCAACCTTGTCAACATGATGCGCATCGCGAAGCACGACCTCTTCGTCATTTCCGATAGCGATGTGCGTATCGACCGTGATTGCCTTCGAAGGGTCATGTCTTCTTTTGACGATGGCTCTGTTGGAGCCGTGACATGCTTGTACCGCGCCGCGCTGCCCAGGCATGCGAATTGGGTCTCGCGCCTCGGCGCACTCAACATCGATGCCTGGTTCATTCCCGCCGCCGTCGTTGCAGCCACTCTCTTCCCGGTTGCCGAATGCTACGGCCCCCTGACAATTGTCAGGCGTGATGTCATCGAGAGAGCCGGTGGATTCGAGGCTCTGAGGAATGTCTTGGCCGATGACTACGAGCTTGGCCAGATCACTGTCCGTCAGGGGCTAAGGTGCATTGTGGCACCTATCGCTGTTGAGACAACCGTTCCCGAGACATCTCTTCGTGAGTTGCTTAGCCACGAGTTGCGTTGGGCCAGAACCGCGCGTGCGCTCACGCCCAAGAGCTTCATTGCCTCCCTGATCACCAATGCGCTGCCGATCACGGGCGCGCTGTTCGGTTTCTGGCACACGAGAATTGCGGGCCTGTTCCTGGGCCTCGTCCCCTCGCTCCGCATTTTGGCCTATGTGCTTGCGCAACATCGCTTGGGAGGACGCGGACGTCCGCTGGTCATCCCATCTCTGTGGCAGATGATTATGAGGGAACTGCTGAGCTTCATCATATGGGCTGCGGCCTTTGCCGGAAACCGGATCACATGGCGTGGACGACAGTTCAGAATTGCACCTGGGGCCCGCTTGATCCCGGCAGGGGGCAGCCATCCGGAGCGCAAGCCTTGGCAGGCACCGGATGGCGCACAGTGATGGCCAGCGTAAAGAAGATCATTGTGACCGCAGACGACTTCGGGATGTCGTTTGCCGTCAACGAGGCCGTTGAGGAGGCGCATCGCAACGGGATATTGACCAGCGCCAGCCTCATGGTGACAGGGGAGGCTGCCGGCGATGCCATTAGACGGGCCCACCGGATGCCGCAACTCGGAGTGGGATTGCATTTGACGCTGATCAGCGGCCCCTCGGCGCTTGATCAGGCGCATATCCCGGACCTGCTTGCATTTGGTGAGCAGCGCGTTCTGCACGATGCCCCATGGCGGATTGGAACCCGCATTGCGCTTTCTCACCACGTACAGCGGCAGGTGCGTGCCGAGATCAATGCGCAACTCCAACTGTTTCTGAGGTCGGGTCTGACGCTCGATCATATTGATGGACACTGGCACTTTCACCAGCATCCCTCTATTTTCGACATTCTCATTCAGGAAGCGGCATCGGCATCAGTCAGACCCGCTATACGGGTCCCGCGCGAGCCGGTTCTGCCGTCTTGGCGCGCGGCTGGCCGCCGCGGGTTCATCCGACGGGGACTGAGTGCTGCCGCGCATAGCGCGCTTACGATGCGAATGAGGCGGCGCCTGAGCGACTCGGGCTTTGTATCCAACGACTGGTTTTTCGGTCTCAACGATGGCGGCGCGATGGATAGATCCCGCCTCCTTGGTATCGCGGCTCACCTGCCGCCTGGGATCACGGAAATCGGTATGCACCCGGAGCGAGGTGGGCCGTCGGGCAGCCCATTCGCGCCGCCGCCCTCGTGGCGTCTGGCCGATGAATTCGCTGCGCTGATCGATCCTGAAGTGGTCGGGGTTTTTAGCCGAATGATGGACGCGCGTCTCGTGCGTTTCCAGGACTTGGACTGAGGAGTTCGGAGCATGAAAGGATCCCGGCTCCTGGTCTCCCTATCCTGCATCGCCGGCGTGGCCACCTCCCTTTCTCTGATTGCATGGGCAGGGATCGGCCCGATCGAGAAGACTCTCGACCAGATCACGTGGCAAGGTTTCGCCCAGATTTGCCTGCTCCAACTCCCAGCCCTCGGCCTTTGCGCCGCCGGATGGTGGGTGCTGCCTGTACGAACGAGCTATGGCGCTTGTCTTACCGCCCGTTGGGTTCGCGAAGGAGCGGCAAACTTGGCGAGCATCATACCGATCCTCGGGGAGGTCGTTGGTGCGCGAATTTTGGCTCTGTTCGGCGTAAGCACCCCTTAAAGCAGGAGTGAGTACGATCCTCGATGTCGCTTCGGAGGCCCTCTCGCAAGCGCTTTATACCCTTATTGTCCTGGTTGCTCTTTCCCGCATTATGGATCGAAGCGACTTGATGCGCTGGATCGGCGCAGCCGCTATCGGGTCGCTGGCTGTTGCAGCCGTTTTCTGGACGCTCCGCCACCACCACACGTCCCGGCTTATGACTTGGGCCAGAGCTAAACTGGCGAGTCTGCCCGGCATCGCCGGCCAGGAAGGCTTGGCTAACGTCGTGCAATCGCTTCAGAAAGTTTATGCTCAACGGTGGTACTTATGGCCTGCCATCCTCCTCCATCTCGCGGCTTGGTTTGCGGGGAGCTTACAAATCTGGGCGGCAGGCCACTACCTTAATATGCCCATGGATCTGGTAGACGCGCTGGTAATGGACAGCTTGGTCCATGCAGTGCGGGCTGCATTCGTCCTTGTCCCCCTAGGGGCGCCGGTGTCCAAGAGGGGGCCTTTGTCTTGGCGGGGGCAGCCGTTGGCCTCGATGCTCCGAGCGCAATCGCCCTGTCGCTCATCTTCAGAGGCCGGGATTTGGCTCTCGGAGCCCCAGCGATCCTGGCCTGGGGATTGTTGGAGTGGCGGCACGCCGCTTCAGGAACCCGTATCTATGCAGCCAAGGGGCATTCGCCGAGGTTAACGGCTCGGGCGACCGGGACGCTGCGATGCTAGGCGAACCATACCTCGCCCAGTGCATGGCAGGGGCCATGCGACATTCCCGGCGAGAGACAATTGACGGATGCCGCTTACGGAGCGAACACGAACGAGTAGGAGAGGGCTGCCCCGACCGTGAACTGATCGGGCGAGCCAATCCTCCGAGTGATGGAGCTATCAGCTGCATCGCCAACGAGGCGCCGATAGCCAGCATAAGCTGTAGTCGACCACTGCTCCGACCACATATACGAAACCGAGGCCAGAGCTCCGGCTGAAGTAATGCCCCCACTCGCTTTGAAGGGGGTGACTAAACCGTTCAGCGATGCCTCGAAAGGCGTCACGGAGAAATAGGCATTGGCAAAATTGGAGTCGCCGAACGAGACGCGCGGGCCAATCGAGAACGTGTAGCGTCCTGCACGCTGCACGAGATCTGCCGCAATATCGCCAACGAGTCCATCGTGACCGTCGATCCCGTGGCGTATTTCAATGCGTGTCCGCAACCAGTCCGCAGGCCAAAACTCGACGAAAACTCCCGGCTCGACCGTCCAGTGAACCTTCCGCAGGCCAAAAAGCTGTCGATCCGAACTCAGATACCGACCGCCTTCCCACCGGACGACGGGTCCTAG
Organism: Microvirga sp. 2TAF3; assembly: GCF_052114965.1. Classification (NCBI taxonomy): domain Bacteria; kingdom Pseudomonadati; phylum Pseudomonadota; class Alphaproteobacteria; order Hyphomicrobiales; family Methylobacteriaceae; genus Microvirga; species Microvirga sp. 2TAF3. The sequence goes on from NZ_JBFRFT010000005.1 coordinate 17,852, forward strand.
GCGGAAATTGGGAGTTTCGAAGACCGTGAAGTCGATGCCATCGTCGGGAGCGCTCCATCGGGCAGGTTCGCCAATACGGCGATAGTCGATCGAGGGGTAGCCGAAGACAGAATACTTGTCTGAGCCTGGAAAGTTCGGCCCAAGTTCGACGTTGCCAGTAAGGGTGATGATCCAACCGTTGGTCGTCGTCGTCCGAACGGGAGCAGCGTTAAGGTCAGCAGCAGAGACGCTCGACGCCATACCTAGCCCAAGCGAAAGCATCAGAGAGTACGCTTTAAAACGCATTCCTAGGCTCCTTCTGATGATCCGCAATTCCTTGGAGCGTGACCAGCCCATAAAATCCATCATCCATTCATCAGCAGGTCAAGCTTACGGAAAGCGTATTCGAACGGGTGTTGCATTCTGGTCGCCCCAGATCGGATGGCCTGTCCCTAAAGACCTGTGCCCGTCGGAAGCGGCCGTTGGTTTAGTTTCTTATCACTCTGATGGGCCTTCGTGCAGGGATACAGAGCGCGGAATTCAGGGGTAGAGCGCATGATGATTCCGATAGGGCCCCCCTTATTGGAGCCAGACCTGGAGGGCGCATGACCCGGCGCCCCAAGTAAAATGCCTGGGACCAGCCCAGGCAGAGCGGTCACCGTCAGCGATCAGAGCCTTTGCCAGCGATTCTTCGAGGCGGCTTTAGCTTGCCCCCATTCCATGCCCCATTCCGGTCGCAAGCATGGCCGCCCGCTTCTCGGCGTCCGGCAGGGTCATTCGTAAAGCCAGGAGCGTACCGATTCCATCCTGCTCGAAGGTTGTTACAACATGGTTGTCCGGCGTTGGGGCCGGCGGATGCATTCACTCAATGTGAACTATCCGGTGAAAGGGTTCCAATTCGAGATATTCACCAGTCAGGGAGAACCCACCTCCGTGGTTGTCACAGTCATTGACCCGGATGGCAGGACGGTGGTGCTTGGAACTGCATAATGGCGACTTCCAATAGTATTGACGACTAGCGACTGAGCTTGCACAAATTTACACATTAAGAGCAACAGATCTGGTGACAACACTTATTCATATTTCCGGGGTGGCAATTTATTTATCAAGGTTTTTTATCCTATAATTTTAATAATTACCTAATTTAGGTCAATTTCTATGATTTTCATGTCAAGATAATTTTTTATTTACTATGCCATATACATTGCTCCTCCTGCCCGAATTCTTTTGTGCCGCTGGGGCGCGAGCTTCCCGCGGTGATGCGGGCGGGTCTAAAACTAGAAAATGTCCCTCCTTCATAACCTCTCCATTCGCGCCAAGCTCACCGGCGCGTTCTCCCTCCTTGTCCTCCTCCTCGTCGGTCTAGGCGCTCTCGGACTTCGGGGGCTCCAGCAAATCAATACGCAGACCATCGTCATTGCCGGTAACTGGCTACCAAGTATCCGAGACATCGGGCGGCTGAATGAAAAGGTCATAAGCTATCGGTCCTCGCTTCTGCGCCATATCCTCTCGGATGCCGATGCTAAGCGACAGGCGGACAACGATGTTTCTCAACAGCTTAAGGACGTCAGGGACGCACTGGCGCAGTATGAAAAGACGGTTGTCCACGAGGAAGATCAGAGACAATTCAACGCGTTCTCGAAACTGTGGGATTCCTATCTGCGCGAAACAGAGATCGTTCTCGATTTTTCTCGAAAGGGCGAACTTGAGAAGGCACGCGACTATAACGCCCAAAAGGCGCTTCCGATTGGGCGTCAGGTGAGCGACGCCCTCCAGAAACTCATAGACTGGAACAGCCAGGGAGCCGCAGCGTCTCAGGAGAATGCTGCCGGCACTTATGACTCGACACAGATAGAGGTATTCGCGGTGGTCGGGGCCGCTGCCGTTCTCGCTCTCGCAATGGCCTTCCTGATCGTCCGTTCGATCTCGAGCGGCATCACATCGATCACCCATCCCATGAATTCACTGGCAAGCGGCGACTTGACCGCGATGATCCCGTTCCGCGGTCAAAAGACGGAACTCGGCACGATCGCGGATGCTGTTCAGGTTTTCAAGGACGCGCTGATTGCTAAGAAAGAAACAGACGAAGCCGCGGCTCTGGAAGCCGATGCCAAGATGCGGCGAGCGCAGATGCTTGACCAACTGACCAAACAGTTCGAGACGAACGTCTCGGCCTTGACGAACGGCTTGTCCTCGGCTGCGACCGAAATGGAGGCCACGGCGCAATCGATGACGGCCATTGCCAACCAGACCAACAGCCAGGCCATCACTGTCGCTTCTGCTGCCCAGCAGACCTCGGCCAATGTTCAGACAGTGGCGGCAGCCACGGAGGAACTCTCGATCTCGATCCGCGAGATTGCCGGTCAGGTGTCACAGTCCTCCCAGATTGCCGAGCGCGCAATGGCGGATGCCCAGCGCACCAACGAGACCGTACAGACCCTGGCAGTTTCCGCCGACAAGATTGGCAGCGTGATTGCGTTGATCAATAACATCGCTGGTCAGACGAATCTTCTGGCGCTCAACGCCACCATAGAGGCGGCGAGGGCCGGCGAGGCCGGCAAGGGGTTTGCGGTTGTTGCCTCGGAGGTGAAGGAACTGGCGAGCCAGACCGCCAAGGCTACCGACGAAATCGCGCAGCAGATCAGCTCAGTGCAGCAGGCCACAGGTCAAGCTGTCGGGGCCATCCAGAAGATTGCCAAGACGATTACAGAGATATCGCAGATATCGGTGTCGATTGCGGCGGCAATGGAAGAGCAAGGCGCAGCCACGGCTGAGATCTCGCGCAACGTGCACGAGGCCGCTCGCGGCACCGAGCAGGTCACCGGCAGCATCGCGGATGTCAGACAAGGGGCGGGTGAGACCGGCGCAGCGGCGTCTCAGGTTCTTGGCGCGGCTCAAGAACTCTCGCGTCATGCCGAAGACCTTGGCCGCGAAGTTGCGGACTTCCTCTCCGGCGTGAAGGCGGCATAAGAGCCCATCGGGAAAGCGGGCAACCGACCGCTTTCCCGAAGCGTGCATCGTGAGTGGCAGCGAAGCGCTTCATACGGTTCATTTGCTAACGTCTTGCGAGGTGATAGCGCGAAAGGGGAGGGAGGCTTTGTTACAAAAGCCTCCCTGTGCGACATCAGCGTTTGAGATCGGCACCAGATCCTGCGGCCTTGCGCCTGGCGGCCCGCCTCGAGAGCATGTTCAGCCCCTCGACCAGGGCCGAGAAGGCCATCGCTGCATAGATGTAACCCTTCGGCACATGGGCGCCGAAGCCCTCCGCGATCAGGGTCATGCCGATCATCAGGAGGAAGCCCAGGGCCAGCAAGACCACCGTCGGGTTGGCATGGATGAACTGGGCGAGGGGATTGGCTGCCAGAAGCATTACCGTCACGGCGATGACCACCGCAATCACCATGATCATCACGACGTCCGTCATGCCGACAGCCGTGATGATGCTGTCGAGAGAGAAGACAAGGTCAAGCAGCAGGATCTGAGTGATCGCCGCGCCGAAGGTCATCGTGGCCTTCGCGGTATCAAAGACGTCGTCCGATGGGGTGGGATCGACGTTGTGGTGGATCTCCTTGGTCGCCTTCCAGACGAGGAAGAGACCACCGCCGATCAGGATCAGGTCGCGCCAGGAGAACCCGTGCCCGAACAGGGAGAAGATCGGTTCTGTCAGGGTCACGATAATGGCAATGGTGCTAAGCAGCCCGAGCCGCAGGATCAGTGCCAAGCCGATGCCGATGCGACGGGCCTTCGAGCGCTGGTGCTCGGGAAGCTTGTTTGACAGGATCGAGATGAAGATCAGGTTGTCGATGCCGAGCACGACCTCCATGACGATCAGGGTTGCAAGTGCGGCCAAGGCCGTCGGGTCAGATAACCACGCGAAATCCATTCAATGTTCCTTCCCGCCTGCAATCGGGTGAATGCTTTAAAGCGCGCATGTCTTCAAGAACTGAGACCAACTCGCCCGGCACGCCGTTTCGGACGCGAGTTTCAGAAGACGTCACATCGGCCGCTTGATCATCGTTCGTCGCATCAGGTGGCGGCCGAGAGGTCTTGGTCGAGACATTTCGGTCAGATGAGAATCCAAAGATGGGCGAAGAGGGCCTTGAGGCAAGCCACGATCGCCGAGGAGATCGCCGCAAAAGGATCAGCAGGCTGCCGCCGTCGCCCCCAGCAGGCGAGCGTAGCAAGGCCATCCTGCTCGGTGGTTCCAAGCGAGAAAGCCGAGATGGCGAAGGCCGGCGGAATGTTACCGAGCATCATACCGCCCGCAACGCCCAGGGCGAGCTCCCGATTATGGCGGTCCTGCGCTGCGCCCGCGATGAAACCGCCGCCTCTGCGGCCGGGCGCCATATGGGGAGGCATGCCCTGCATGCCTCCTCGGCTGTGAAACGAACTACTCTTCCCGCTGGCCCGTGAGGCTGAGCAGGAGCTGGAACAGGTTGATGAAATTCAGGTAGAGCGAGAGCGCACCGAATACGGCCATCTTGCTGTTCGCCTCATGCCCATGGCTCTCGGCATACTGCTCCTTGATGGACTGCGTGTCGTAGGCGGTCAGGCCCGTGAACACGAGAACGCCGATGATCGAGATGGCGAATTGCAGCACGCTCGAACCGACGAAGATGTTGACCAGTGACGCAATCACGATGCCGATCAAGCCCATGAACAGGAACGAGCCGAACTTGGAGAGATCGCGCTTCGTCGTGTAGCCATAGAGGCTCGTCGCGCCGAACATCGACGCCGTGATGAAGAAGGTGCGCGCGATGCTTGTGCCGGTGAAGACCAGAAACACGGAAGCGAGCGACAGACCCATTACGGCGCAGAAAGCCCAGAACAGCATCTGCGCCGTCGCAGCCGAGATGGCGTGCATGCGGAACGAGAAGAAGAACACGAAGGCTAGGGGCGCGAGCATCACGACCCATTTCAACGGGGTCTGGAAGATGGGCACGTAGAGAGCCGGCGTCGAGGCGATGAAGAAGGCCACCAGCCCGGTCAGCACAAGGCCAAGACCCATGTAATTATAGACGCGCAGCATGTGCTGGCGCAGGCCCTCATCGAAGAGGGCGCCGCTCGTGCGGGCCGTGGCGCTCTGCCAAGCGTATGGTGTATTCATGTCAAATATCCTTCATGTGGTTGTTACTGAAGCTTGCGGGCCAACCGGGTGGCCGCCCTTTCGATGGCCTTGTCGCTGCCGCTACCGGTCAGCGCATAGGCGAGGGGGCCCGTCTGCCAGTAGACGGCCTTCGCTCCGTCGAAGCGCGCGAGCGTCGGGGTAATGACGTCGAATGTCGGGACATGCGCCGCGAAGAGGGACACCCGACCCAGATCGCCGGCATCGATGGCGATCTCGATGCTGTGACCGTCTCTGGACGGAAAGACCTGCGCATCACGAACCTGCCATTCATCCGGCAAGGCTGGCAGCTGGATCCCGGTTGCAGTGAGGATCTCGGCGGGATCGTATCCGGCCGCCTCGGACTGCGAGGCCATGCGTGCCCGCAAAAGGGCCGTTTCGTGCGAGTGCCGGGCATCCTCGACGAAGGCCGGCGGCTTGGGTGAGGCCTCGCTGTCTGTGATCCCGAGCCCGATCTGTGCATGGGCGACCCAGCCGATTCCGACGAGGGCGACCACGGCCGCCACCCGGCGCAGCCGCAGTCCGGTCTCGCGCCAGGCAAGGGCGCGTTCGAGGCGGTGGGCGGCACCAAACATTGACTCCGAAGGGCGCGGCAGCCCCCCTGCAAAGGCAAGCCGCAGGGCGTCTCGGTCCTTCAAATCAGCCATGACCCGAGCTGCGACCTCGGGGTTCCGAGCGAGATAGCTCTCGACCTCGATCCGGCGAGCCGCCTCAATCTGGTCGTCGACATAGCCGAGAAGGTCGGTTTCGGTGATGGGATCAGCCATTTGATCCTCCTACGACGCGAAGGGCCGGGCGGGATTTGCCTGCCGTAATCGGGAGTTCGCCCTGGCCCGCCTCGAAGGCGCGCAGCGCGGCGCGGGCGCGGCCGAGGCGCGACATCAAGGTCCCGACCGGAATATCGAGGGTTAAGGCCGCCTCCTGGTAGGAAAGGCCTTCAATGGCCACAAGGTGCAGCACGGCACGCTGCTCATCAGGCAAATGCAGGAACGCAGCCTGGATCTGCTGGAGTCTGACCCGGTTTTCCTGGTCAGCCGGAGCGATATCGTCACTGAGCTCGGCAGCGTGCCGTACACGACGGGCCTCCGCCACATGACGGCGACGGGCATTGATGAAGGTGTTGTGCAGGATCGAGAGCAGCCAGCCGCGCAGGTTTCCGCTAACGCGGAAGGAACCTTGCCGCTCATAGGCGCGGACAAGGGTGTCCTGCACCAGATCCTCGGCCTGGCTCTCGTCGCGTGTCAGCGCTCGCGCGTAGCGGCGCAAGGGCCCCAGCAGGCCGATGACATCCATGCGTTTGCTGTCGTTCATGACCGGTATACGGGGCTGATCATGGTTTTAATCCGGGAGAGGTCAGATTTTCTGGTTGCGACCTCGACTAGCCCAGACCGGCTTTGCCCCGGCAGCCTCAGCAGCGAACCTGTGTCGCATGCCCCGGTGAGCATCTCTATCTCGAAGGATTTCCGCGGAAAGGCGCTCTGACGAAGGAATCCTGGCGACGCATCTCGCACACTGGAGGCATAAACGACAGGCCGCATAAGCCAGAGGAGATTGAAGCCGGCGCCGACATTCCCGCCAACGACTGGGCCTGAGAGCTCAATGTTGCGAGAGAGACCGTCGAGGGCGGCGGCATTCGCGGTAGCGATGGGCTCGCGAAGCCCTGCATCATTCTCGATGACAAGGATGGACGGGTCGGCAGTCTGAGTGGAATCCATGATCGGATCCTCCAGTTGCGGTCGCGCTCGTGGGCGCAAGGGCAAGAGAAGGAGTCCGACATCGCGAGCGGCGACCCGCTCGCCAGAGGGGCCCGGACCCTAAGGCAACGTTGAGGTAGGTAGCGAGGGCTCCGCATGCAAGAGGGAGCGCGACATCGGGTGCCGCGATGGGTTTTGCTGCGCCTGGGTGTCGGCTTCACTGACCTTAAAAAGCGATATTGTCGGAAAGCAATGCGTTGGTTCCATAATATATCTTATGCGAAATTCGCTTGTAACTGCCATATACAAATGTCAGTGCCCTGCCATTTAGAGATGTCAGTTCCAGTTCCCCCTCCCTGGATATGGGAGGACCAGGGCGATGACGGTGATCAGCATGAGCCACCAGGAACTGCATCGGCTGCGCGTGGTGATGGATCTGGCTGAGGACCGCCTAACCGCAACGGAGGCCGCCATTCAGCTCCATCTGACCGAGCGCCAGGTCTGGCGGCTGCGCCGCCGCTTTCTCCAAGACGGCGCGGCCGGTCTGACGTCGCGCAAGCGCGGACGGATCAGCAATCGGCGCTTTCATCCCTCGGTGCGGATGATGGCGCTGACGCTGGTCCGCGAGCATTATGCCGATTTCGGCCCGACGTTCGCGGCCGAGAAGCTGGCTCAGCGCCATGGCCTGTTCGTCGGTCGTGAGACCTTGCGCAAATGGATGATGGAAGCCGGCCTCTGGCTGGACCGCAAGCAGCGCTACAAGCCGGTGCATCAGCCGCGCAATCGCCGGGAATGCGTCGGTGAGCTGATCCAGATCGACGGGTCTGATCACCACTGGTTCGAGAATCGTGGCCCGCGCTGCACGCTGCTGGTCTTCATCGACGACGCCACCAGCCGCCTGATGCATCTGAAGTTCGTGGCGACGGAATCGACCTTCGACTATTTCACCGTGACGCGGGAGTATCTCGAGCGCTACGGCAAGCCAGTCGCCTTCTACTCGGACAAGCATGCCACGTTCCGCGTCAACCAGGTCGGCGCCGTAGGCGGCGACGGCATGACCCAGTTCGGCCGAGCCCTGCATCAGCTCAACATCGACATCATCTGCGCCAACGCTCCGCAGGCCAAGGGCCGGGTCGAGCGCGCCAACGGCACCTTGCAGGACCGGCTCGTGAAGGAGCTGCGGCTGGCGGGGATCGCGTCGATCGAAGCGGCCAACACGTTCCTGCCGGCCTTCATGGAGGATTATAACCGCCGCTTTGCCAAGGTCCCGTTCAGCGACAAGGATCTGCATCGGTCGTTGGGGGAATACGACGATCTCGATGAGGCGTTTGCCTGAAAGGAGGAGCGGACGGCCTCGAACAATCTGACGCTGCAATATGACCAGGTGCTGTTCATTCTCGAGCCGAATGCAATCACAAGGCCCCTCGCCCGCCAGCGCGTCACCGTCTACGATTATCCGGACGGCCGCTTTGCCATCAAGCATCTCGGCCCGGTGCTGGCTTATATCGCCGAGCGGCAGGAGGAGCTCGACATGAGCCGCAGCCGTAAGGCGCCGCGCCGACGCGGCCAGGCCAAGAGTCTGTTCAAGGTCGGGTGAGAGAAGCTTTTACCGGTTAGGCGCTCGCACATCACGGCTGTGCTATTGCAGCCTTCAGGAAAGCCCCTGCGCGATCTCGATCTGTCGCTCCAGCAAGGACACGAACAGTTTTGCATGGTCGATCGACATAATCCTCATGATGTGGCTCAAAGATGTGAACCAAACTGTAAGCACGATAAAGACTTCATCATATTTTGTATTATATCGCAGATCGACGCTCGCACCCTTTATTCCAAACTCATAACCGACTGTAAGTTCCTTGTTTATTATTGCTTTTTTCGCCCTATACCCCATCAAGAGGTCATTAAAATAGAGACCGATCCGCCCGGAGCCAAACGGGTTCGATATTGTCCGCTGCTTGTCGGAGTACGTTTGCTCTGCGATAGCAACCAACTCGTTGAGAGACACAATAAGTCGCTTTACCTGAGTTGCGTTTAACAGAGCTTCACAAAACGAAAAGTCGTCTCCGGGAAATTCTATTCTTAAACCGATCAGGCGCTGACCGGAATATTTGTTATCTCCAAAGAACTCTCGGATAAGTAATCTTACTGCGTCTCTATGACTACCAAATTCAATAACTTGGTCACTTACTATTTTGCTGTTTGTGGAAAGAAGGCGAATTTTTTGGGATTAGGCTCACGCGGACCTTTTCCTATACTCCCGCAGATACGATGAGCGCCTAACGCCAAAGATCGCAGAAATCGCTACCGCAGCGCGGCTACGCAATCCCGACCAGCTCCGCCGCGCTGCTCGGAGCCTTCAACCTTAACCAAAGTCCCTGACACCGCAAGGGAGCGCCTCGACGTGACATCTCTAATGAGGACAATCATCGACTTGTCTAACGGGTTCTGACATTGGCATGGGAAGGATGCAGGTCCCTTTCGTCCATTCTCGCCCCAAATTTTCAATCCTCGCGTTTTGCGAAGGCGCGCCCATGGCGGCTCCCTATTCCCCACTGCACGTAACATCTAATCGCAAATCCTATAGCGGTCGCTTGAACCGTGCTTCTGCAGGTCGACATGAAGATGATTGGCGTAGGACGGATCCGATCCGGGTCCGAGGATGGTAGTGAACCAACCGCATGCGGCCTTCCGCAGAGCCGCAATAGCGGCTTCGCGTCGCTCTTCGCCATCCGGCTTGATCCCGAGCTTTGACCCATCGGCAAGCTCGAAATGCGAAATGTCGATCGCCATCCCCTCGGCATGAGCTGAAAGCTTTCCGGAGGCTGCGCGGTTGCGATTGCGGCATTCGAACCCCGGACCCGTATGGACGGCCCTCAAGTCGCTTCCCAGATGGCCCGCGAGCATTGGCGCGACAAGATCTCCGAGCCAGTGACCGAGGCTCTCCGCAAAGGCACAGGCCAGGGTCGGCTGCTCCTTCAGGACGATGCGTGTCTCCGGACGGGATATCACGGGAATGGACAACAACCGCACAGGCGCCTCGATCCGGCAGAGTTCATTTCCTGTCCGGGGCGTTTCGGCGGGCTCGACCACGAACCCGGCGCTCCGTAAGCGCTCGACGCAATTGTCCGGCTCTTTTGCTTCTCGTGGAGCCTCCTTGGAGCTTGTGGGCGCGGAAGAGGATGTATCGGACGGGTTCGGTGGTTTTGGGCCGGCAGGTTCGGCCTCAACCGGCCGAGGAGGAGGTAAGGGCGGCTCGGCAGGAGCTTCCGCAGCCCAAGCGATACTCGTGGCAGCAAGGACAGAGAGCAGCGCAGAAAATCCTGCGAATCCCCCTCTCCCACCCGGATAAGCGAATTGTCTCATCCATACCTTTATAGGTCGAGCTCGTACGATCTCGACCCTTGTGCTTAGCAGGCATGAAACTGGCCGTCGCTGCGGGTCCACGGCCCTGCACTCAAGGCGCAAAGCAATCATTTTCGCTGCTGCCGACAGCATGGCAGACCCTCGCCGACCGGTGGTTGATCGTTATGCTCGTGTGGCCTTATGCATAGGCATGACCCTCAAGGATTTTATCCTCATGCTCCTGGTCTGCCTGACATGGGCAGCACATACGATCGTCAGCAAGATCGTCGTGTCCGGGATGGAAATTCCGCCGCTATTCTATGCGGCCGTCCGCTATGGGATCGTCGCGATCATCGCATTGCCGTGGCTGCTTCCGACGCCTCGACCGCGATGGCGCATTCTTCTCGTGGGATTTCTCATGGGTGGCGGCGGCTTCGCCCTGTTCTTCCTCGGAATCAAGACCGCGAGCCCCTCGAGCGCTGCGATTGTCGGACAGCTTGGCCTGCCGATCACGACCCTCCTTTCCGTGGCGATGCTGGGAGAAACGATTCACTGGAAACGGGGGCTTGGAATCGTGCTGACATTTCTCGGCGGGCTTCTCGTAATGTGGAATCCCGGCAATGGGTTCTCGATTTCGGGCGGGCTCGTATTGATTCTCGGCTCCGCATTCGCAGGCTCGCTCGCCGCCGTGATGATGAAGCAGATCCATGGCGTGCGGCCGTTGCAGTTCCAAGCCTGGATCGGCCTTACATCGGTCGTACCGCTTTCTTTTCTGTCAGCGGGTCTCGAGGCAGGCCAGCTTACGCAAGCATTGCAGGCCGGTTGGCCATTCGTGATGGCCGTGCTGTTTTCCGCTCTGATCGTCTCCCTGTTGGGTCATACGATCTATTACGGGCTCATTCGGAAATATCCCGCCAACCTGATCGCGCCCCTCATTGTCATGAGCCCGTTAATGACCGTTGCGATGGGGATTGTCGTGACGGGAGATCGTTTCGATCTTCGGATGATCCTCGGAACGACGCTCGCGCTCTGCGGGGTTCTGATCATTACGTTGAGGCGCAACCACGTCATGCCCCTGGCAGCCCTCGTCTGGGATCGCTTCCGTTAAAGCTCAAGTCAACGCTGACCGAGCCGTTTGACAGATCTGGCCTGCATCCTCATCTGCCGGTATTGCTGGCGTCAGCGGCATACGCGTGTTCAACAAGCTCCCGCCCTCAACATGATAATGGGATCACCATGGATCAGCCGATGAAACCGTCTCCCGATATCGCGCGACTTCTGGAGATCATGGCGGCTCTTCGTACACCGGAAACCGGCTGCCCATGGGACCTGGAGCAGAACTTCGAATCCATCACGCCCTATACGCTGGAAGAAGCCTATGAGGTCGTGGACGCCATCGAGCGCGGCGATCTCGGCGATCTGAGGGACGAACTCGGGGACCTCCTGCTTCAGGTGGTCTTTCATGCCCGTATGGCCGAGGAACAGGGCGCTTTCGCCTTCCAGGACGTGGTCGAGGCCATTACGCGAAAGCTCATTCGTCGCCATCCGCATGTCTTCGGCGACACGCGGGGCCTGTCACCGGACGAAGTCAAGCACTTGTGGGACGAGATCAAGCGTGAGGAAAAGGCCGAGAGGCAAGCTACTCGGGAGAAAACAGGCCTGCCCTCCGATCCGGAAGGCAGCGGCTTCCTCAGCGGAATTCCGACAGCCCTGCCCGCTTTGACCCGGGCCCAGAAGCTGACGGCCAAGGCCGCGAAAGTCGGCTTCGACTGGCCGGAAACCACGCAGGTGATCGACAAGATCCACGAGGAGTTGGACGAGGTGAAGGAAGCGGCCGCATCCGGTAGCCGGGACCGGATCGAGGACGAGATCGGAGACCTGCTCTTTGCCGCCACGAATCTCGCGCGCCATTACGGTGTCGATCCGGAATCGGCTCTTCGGCGAACGAATGCCAAGTTCGAGCGACGCTTCCGCGCCATCGAGGATACCTTGAAGCAGCAAAACAAGCCGCTCGAAGAGGCCACCCTCGATGAAATGGAGAAGCTTTGGGTCGAGGCTAAACTGGCCGAGCGGGAGCCCGGCGTATCGTCATAGCACCCGGGCCTGCGGGAACCGATTCAGGAACCGCGGCTCCTTGCCGGAGACCAGGCGCACGTGAAGGATCGAGTGACCGCTTTCCGTCGTCCGGCGCTTGAGAATCTCCGTATTCTCGTGCAGCCAGGCAAGCCCCTGGCCGTCCTCGGGAGCGATATCGACCTCGTAACTTGAGCGTCCCGTCGAGAGATGCTCCTCGATGGCGGAGAGCAACTCCGGCATGCCCTCCCCGGTCAGAGCCGAAACCAGGATAGGCCGCCTCTCCTCCTCGGCACGGTGCGAGGCCGTCGCCAGCCTCTCGCGATCCTCGGGAGAAAGAAGATCCGCCTTGTTCCAGACCTCGATGATTCGCCGCGTATCGTTTGGGTCGATCCCAAGCTCACGCAGGACGACGGCAACGTCGTCCGCCTGGGCATCCGTCTCCCCATGCGACACGTCGCGCACATGGAGCAGGATATCGGCCTCGACCACATCCTCCAGCGTCGCCCGGAAAGCCGCGACCAGCATCGTCGGCAAATCCGAGATAAAACCGACCGTGTCGGACAGAATGGCCTTCTCACCGTGCGGCAGATCGATGGCCCGCGATGTCGGGTCGAGGGTCGCGAATAGCATGTTCTCGGCCAGAACCTCGGCCTCGGTCAGGCGGTTGAACAGGGTCGATTTGCCCGCATTGGTGTATCCGACCAGAGCGACAATGGGATAAGGCACCCTCCTCCGGCTGGCACGATGCAGGGAACGGGTTTTCACGACGGTTTCGAGATCCCGCTCGATCCGCGTCATGCGCTCCTGAATCATGCGCCGGTCGGCCTCGATCTGGGTTTCACCCGGGCCTCCGAGGAAGCCGAAGCCGCCGCGCTGACGCTCGAGGTGGGTCCATGACCGGACGAGCCTGCCTTTCTGGTAGGACAGATGCGCCAGTTCGACCTGGAGTGTTCCTTCCTTCGTCCGGGCCCGCCGTCCGAAGATTTCCAGAATGAGGCCGGTCCGGTCGATGACCTTGGCGCCCCAGGCCTTTTCCAGGTTGCGCTGTTGGACGGGGCTGAGAGCGCAATCCATGATCACGAGACCGATGTCCTCGGCCGTGATCAGGCCAGCCAATTCCTCGACTTTGCCGCTGCCGATATAGGTCGCAGGCCTCGGCGCGGCCAAGGGTGCGATGACCGATCGTACGATTTGCAGATCGATGGCACCGGCAAGCCCGGAGGCCTCCTCCAGCCGCGCCTCGGGCGGACGGGGATTGGCCGTCTCGGCATCCACGGCCTCGAGGTTGACGGATAAACGCCGCTTTCGAGTCAGGTAAGGGCCGACGACAAGCGTCCTAGTTCCCGCCGCAACCTCTTTCTCAGGTTCGGCAAGCTTGGCAAGACGCTGTTCACCCGGAGAACGCGGCTCTGTCACCTCAGGCCTTTTCGCTAGCCTCGTCGATTTGATCGAACAGTTGAACGGGCTGCCCCGGCATAATTGTGGAAATGGCGTGCTTATAAACCAGTTGGGAATGACCATCCCTGCGCAGAAGCACGCAGAAATTGTCGAACCAGGTCACGACCCCCTGAAGCTTGACGCCATTCACCAGGAAGATCGTAAGAGGAATTTTGTTCTTCCGGACGTAATTGAGGAAGGTGTCCTGAAGGTTCTGCGTGCGATCGCCCGCCATTGAAGTTGCCTCGTCAGCCCATCGCCGCCGGTCTTGGCTATGGGGCCGCCACTATATGGTTGTCCGCTTTCGTGCGGTCGTCGACCGGCACGCCTATTACAGGGCGAACCCTAAGGTTAAGCAAGAGGGCTCCCTCGTCTTATATCCTTATTGGCATAATTTCCCGTGGATCGTGACTTATCCACCAATACCGAGCGACTTCAACTTACGGTGAAGGGCCGAGCGCTCCATGCCGATGAACTCGGCAGTGCGGGAAATATTGCCGCTGAATCGGGCGATCTGGGCGAGGAGATACTCTCTCTCGAAGATCTCGCGCGCCTCCCGCAAGGGCAGGCTCATCAGCTTTTCCCCCCCTGCCCCGCCCGGTGTCGAAGGGACCAGGGCCCCGATTTCCGACGGCAGCATATCCGCCGTGACCTCCGCATCGGGATCGCCCGAGGTGAGAATCATCAGGCGCTCGACGTTGTTGCGAAGCTGACGCACGTTGCCCGGCCAGTCGTGGGACTGGAGTACCGCCATGGCATCGTCCGCGATCCGGCGCTTGGGCAAGCCCGTGGCGGCCGAGATCTGGTCCATGAAGAACTCGATCAGCTCCGGCACGTCCTCGCGCCGCTCGGCCAGCGACGGCACCCGAATCGGCACGACGCCAAGGCGATGGAAGAGATCCTCCCGCAGCCGCCCGGCGGCGATTTCAGCGGGCAGATCGCGACTTGAGGAGGAAATGATGCGGACATCCACATGGACGCGGGTGGAGCCCCCGACCCGCTGGAAGTTCTGATCGACCAGAACGCGAAGGATGCGATTCTGGGTCTCGCGCGGCATGTCGGCGATTTCATCCATATAGAGGGTGCCGCCATGAGCCTCCTCGAGCGCGCCGACACGGCGTCCACGGCCATCCTCGCCTTCCATGCCGAAAAGCTCGGCCTCCATATTCTCCGGCGTGATTGTCGCGGCGGAGAGAACGACGAATGGCCCGTTCGCGCGCGTGGAGAGGTTGTGAATAGTTCGCGCCGCCAGCTCCTTGCCCGACCCGGGCGCGCCCGTGACGAGAATGCGGGCATTGGTGGGGGCCGCCCGGTCCACTGCCTGACGAAGCTGGTTGATGATGACGGACCGGCCCGCGATGCGGCTCGCCTGCACCGAACGGGCCCGCAGATCGCGCACCTCGCGCTTGAGACGTGATGCTTCGAGCGCCCGCTCGGCCACCAGCACGAGCCGGTCGGCCTTGAACGGCTTCTCGATGAAATCGTAGGCGCCTGCCTTGATCGCCGAGACGGCGGTTTCGACATTGCCGTGTCCGGAGATCATCACGACAGGCAGGTCTGGATGCTGCGCCTTGACGAGGTCGAGCACTTGGAGGCCATCGAGCCTGCTGCCCTGAAGCCAGATGTCGAGAAAGACGAGATGCGGGCGCCGCGCCTCGATCGAGGCCAGCGCTTCATCGGACGTTCCGGCTGTCCGGGTGCGGTGCCCTTCATCCTCCAGGATGCCGGCCACGAGCTCCCGAATATCGGCTTCGTCATCGACGACGAGAATATCAGCACTCATAGGTTCGCCCCGCGAGAATCGGTTCGAGCGGAACTAACCGATGTGTCTTCCACTGCAACATGTTTCGTTTTTGGTATCCACATTCGAACCTGTCCACCCCTTCCGTGTGGGTTATCGACAAGCTCCATGCCCCCACCATGTTCTTCCAGGATCTTTGCGACGATGGGAAGTCCCAATCCGGTGCCGCCTTCGCGTGTCGTCATGTAGGGCTCCAGGAGACGCTGTCTTCCCTCTACGGGGAAGCCCTTGCCGTTATCTGTGACGGCCAGGATCAGGAAGGCGGGATGTGTGTCGTCCAGCAGCACTGAAATCCTCCCCTCACCCCGCTCCTCTTCAGGTACGGCAGAAATCGCTTCGGTTGCGTTCTTGACGATGTTCGTGACCGCCTGGGACAGAAGCCGCCGGTCGAACGGCGCAACGACGGGTCCTGACGGCATCTGGTCGGTGAACTGAATCTCGGGATGCGCAATGCGCATCATGAAGACGACCTGCCGGATCGTTTCGACGAGATCCTCCTCGCCGATCGTCGGCTTGGGCATGCGCGCAAAGGACGAGAACTCGTCGACCATCCGCTTGATGTCGTCCACCTGCCGCACGATGGTGTCGGTGCACTGGTCGAACACCTCCCGGTCCGCGGTGATGACCTTGCCGTATTTGCGCCGGATGCGCTCGGCCGAAAGCTGGATCGGGGTAAGCGGATTCTTGATTTCATGCGCGATGCGGCGCGCCACATCCGCCCAGGCGGACGTGCGCTGGGCGGTTACGAGATCGGTGATGTCGTCGAGGGTGATGACGAGTTCTCGCTCCTCGGCGCGGGCCTGCTCGCTGGTGACGCGGACATTGATAGTCCGCTCCTTGCCCTTCCGGGTCATCAGGATCTGCTTCTGCATGAGGCGCTGTCGCCCGTTGCCCATTTCTTCCACGAGGTCAGCCACTTCCGGCAGGACCATTGTAATGGAGCGGCCAAGCAACTCATCCATAGAGGCGGAGAGGAGAGCCTCCGTGGAGGGGTTTACAATGGTGATGACACCATGGGCGTCGATACCGATGACGCCCGCCGATACGCCAGCCAGGACAGCCTCGGTAAAGCGGCGGCGGCGGTCGATGAGATCACTGGCTGCTGTCAATCCATCGTGCTGGTGGCGCAACTCGGACGTCATCTTGTTGAAGGTCTCGCCGAGATGGGCAAGGTCACCCTCTCCGCGCCGGACAGGGACCTGGACGTAGAAATTACCGGTTGCGACCTGATCAGTCGCGTGGATGAGACGCCGGATCGGCGCAACGAGGCGATTGGCGAAGTTCAGTCCGAACCAGATGGCCGAGAGAAGAACAATTAGTGCGATCAGCGTGAACATCGATGCGAAAGCGATCTGGATGCCGACCTTCTTCTGCTCAAGCGCCCCATAAAAGGCCACGCCGGCCTCCGCGAGAAGCGGGAACTCGATCGCACGCGGGTCGACCTCGCGGGCCACGTAGAGCACGCGCCCGCCGTGAGTCTGCAGCTTCAACATGGCGCGGAAGATGTTACCGTCCCGCGGGAAGAGGCACAGGGCTTCGCTTTCGCTGGCGTCCCGAAGATCGGCGGCGGACGGTCGTGGCACGCCTTCGATGGGCTTTGCCTCCAACTTTTCGACCACTGTACCGTCCGGCTCCAGCATCTCGACGAACGGAAAACCGAGGAATAAAGCGCGCGAATTCATGAAGTCCCGGAAGACCTTTCGATCCGCGTCGTAAAGAACCTTCGCCCGGTTTAGATCGGCCGCCATCAGTTGCGTTTCACGCGCCAGGGTCCGGCATTGGAGTTCCCGGTAGGACCGGGCGATCTCGACCGTATTGGACATCAGTTCCTTGATCGACCCCGTGAACCAGGGGTCGAGGCCGCGCTCGAGCGTGACGGTCGCAACGACAGCAACCAGAATCGCAGGCAGCACTGCTACGAGACTGAAAAGCCCCACGATTCTCACATGAAGGCCGGCGGCGGCTGCCCCTGCCCTGCGCTCCCGCATCAGCCTTTTGGTCTGCCAGGCAACGATACCAAGCAACAGAAGGATCAGGACACCATTGAGGACGAAGACCCAAAGGACGACGTTGTGTGTCGGCAGAATCGGCGTTGCGCCTGCCAGGACCAGGAACGTCGCGAGGGCCGAGGCAAGCGCCGTCAGGACCGCGATCGGTCCGAGCCAGCCGAGGCTGCGCTGGACGACGTCCGTCGCCTGACGTTGTGCTTGAATGTCTTGGCTGATCAAGACGAGGCCCCGCAAATCAGGCGCATCGAACCGTGCGCCTCATGAACAGGTGATGCACCAACACAACACTGTGGTCAAATTATTACAGATGACAGGAGCATTTTCCGCAAGGACGGATCCGGTTCAGCGCCAGAAAATCCAGCGAAAAGAGAGCTTTAAGAGCGTTTTTTCGATTCTATCAGACCGTAAAAACGCTCTTGAAGGATTGATCAGCGTGCCCCGGAGCGCACTACCTGGAGTTCAAGATCGCGAATCTTCTTCCGAAGCGTGTTGCGATTGACTCCGAGGAGTTCGGCCGCCCGGATCTGATTGCCTCGGGTCGCCGCCAGCGCGACCCCGATCAGGGGGCCCTCGATTTCCCTCAGGACCCGGTGATAGAGACCGGGGGGCGGAAGCGTGTCCCTGAAGCCGGAGAAATATTCCGTGAGGTGCCGCTCGACCGCATCCGATAGATCCTCGGACGCCCCGCCCGCCGCGGGTTTGCCGGCCGCCTGCGGCATAGGCAGCGGCTGGGCATCCAGTTCCGCATCGATGATAGCGCCCGTGATTGTGTCCTGCGGATAGAGAGCCGCGAGCCGCCGGACGAGATTTTCAAGCTCCCGCACGTTTCCCGGCCAGCGATAACGCTTGAGTCGGTCCATGGCCTCGGAATCGAGCTGCTTGCGCGACAGGCCCTCCTTTTCGACGAGCGTGAAGAAGTGGCGTGCGAGATCAGGAATGTCCTCGACCCTTTCGCGCAGGGGCGGAAGGCGCAACGGCACGACATTGAGCCGGAAGAACAGATCCTCACGAAAGAGGCCCTGCTGAATCAGAACGCGAAGGTCCTTGTTGGTCGCAGCGACGATCCGCACATTCGTCTTGATCGGGATGCGTCCGCCGACCGTGGTGTACTCACCCTGCTGCAGGACACGCAGCAGGCGGGTCTGTGCCTCCATCGGCATATCGCCGATCTCGTCCAGGAAAAGCGTGCCGCCCTCGGCCTGCTCGAACCGCCCCGTGCTGCGCGCGGTCGCACCGGTGAAGGCGCCCTTCTCGTGGCCGAACAGGTCCGACTCGATCAGCTCGCGCGGGATCGCCGCCATGTTGACGGCAACGAACGGCCCCTGCCGGCGCTTGCCGTAATCATGCAGAGCGCGGGCGACGATTTCCTTGCCCGTGCCGGACTCTCCCGTGATCATCACGGTCAGATCCGTCGGCATCAACCGGGCGAGTGCGCGATAGATATCCTGCATGGCATGGGAACGACCCACGAGCGGAATCTCGTCGCCTTCCGGCGCATGCGGAGGATTGGACAGCGCACGTGGCCGCGAAAGCGCGCGGCCGACGACGGCCACGAGTTCCTTCAGATCGAAGGGCTTCGGCAGGTATTCGTAAGCGCCGCGCTCGGAGGCCTTGATGGCGGTCATGAACGTGTTCTGCGCGCTCATGACGATGATCGGCAGTTCAGGCCGCAGCTTCTTGATGCGTGGCAACAGATCGAACGCGTTCTCGTCGGGCATGACGACATCGGTGATGACGAGATCGCCCTCCCCTTGCGCGACCCAGCGCCAGAGGGTTGCAGCGTTGCTGGTGGAACGAACCTCATAACCGGCTCGGGACAGGGCCTGATTCAGGACGGTCCGGATGGCGGCGTCGTCGTCGGCGAGGAGAATCTGCCCGCTTGGCATGATGGAAGCCTCACATGTCAGCTTCGCGGCCATCATTGGCGCGATGCATCGGCAAGAGAATTCGAAACGTCGTGCGGCGGGGCGCGGGCTCGCATTCAACGATGCCGCCATGGTCGCCCACGATCTTGGCCACCAGGGCAAGCCCCAGGCCGCTGCCCTGGGCTTTGGTCGTGACGAAAGGATCGAAGAGATCGGCGGCCAGATCGGGCGGAATGCCTGGGCCGGTATCGCTGACGCTCAGTTCGATCGGCAGGCTCACCTTCTCCCGAGAGCCCGGAACTTGAAGCCGCACGCCGGTGCGGAACGCCGTCGACAGAACGATCTCTCCGTCGGACGCATCGATGCCGATGGCCTCCGCTGCATTCTTCACGAGATTCAGGATGACCTGAATGAGCTGGTCCCGGTTGCCGAGGACGGGTGGAAGCGAAGGATCGTAGTTTTCGATGAAGCGGATATGACGTGCGAAGCCGGACTGCGCCAATCTCTTGACGTGGTCGAGCACGCCGTGAACATTGATCGGCCCGCGCTCGACAGGGCGTTCCTCGCCGAACAACTCCATCCGCTCGACGAGTTTCACGATACGGTCCGTCTCGTCACAGATCAGGCGCGTGAGAAGACGGTCGTCATCGGCTGCGGACTGCTCCAAAAGCTGCGCGGCGCCGCGAATGCCGGAAAGCGGGTTCTTGATCTCATGCGCCAGCATGGCTCCGAGCGCCGTGATGGAACGCGCCGCACCGCGATGAGTCAGCTGCCGATCCATCTTGTCGGCAATGGTGCGCTCCTGCAGCATGACGACCACGTCGTCGCTGTCATCCCCCAACGGTGTCGCGAACACATCGACGATCCGCTCCGCGCCGATGCGCGGGCTGCCGATATCGATACGGTGCTCGCTGACGCTCGCTCCTCTCTGGCGCACGTCTTCGACAAGGCCGATGACAGGCGAGCCGAAAGGGGTGAAGTCGCTGAGCTTCTGGCGCTGCATGACCCGGAGGCTCATCTCGAAGAAGGCTTCAGCCGCCGCGTTGGCGTGCTTGATTCGGCCTTCCGGCCCGATGGTCAGCACCGGCAGCGGCAGCGCGTTCATGATGAGATCATTGATGCCTGCGCCCATCATCATGCCGCTTCCCGAACAGGCTCCGTGTGGAGGCGGCGCAGCATGGACACCACGATCCTCGGATCCTCCGACGTCACCAGAGCCGTGCGCATGGTGGAAGGCACATGAAAGCCGGACGCCGTGGCGACATCCGCATAAGCGGCAAGGTGCTTGCGCGCGTGGCGGATGCCGACCTGCTCGCCATAGAGCGCAAGAAGTCCTTCGTAATGCTCGACCGCAACTTCGGTCTTCGTCTCCGGCGCCGGATCCGGCAGGAAACGCCCCCGCAGGGCAGCGCCGATCTGGCCCACGAGCCATGGCCTCCCCACCGCCGAACGGCCGATCATCACCGCGTGGGCTTCAGAGGCATCGAGGCAGCGGCGGGCATCGTCGAGCGAGGCGATATCGCCATTCGCGATGACGGGAATGCTGACGGCCTCAGTCACCGGAGCGATGGCGCTCCAATCGGCCTCTCCCTTGTAGAATTGCTGCCGCGTCCGTCCATGAACGGTCACGGCCTTCACACCCAAACCTTCAGCGCGGCGTGCGAGTTCGGGGGCGTTGATGGTGGAGTGATCCCAGCCGAGCCGCATCTTGATCGTAACGGGCACGCTCGCGGCATTCACCGTCGCCTCGATCAGGCGGCAGGCATGGTCGAGGTCGCGCATCAGCGCCGAGCCGGAATATCCGCCGATGACCCGCTTGGCCGGGCACCCCATATTGATGTCGATGATGCCCGCGCCCGCTTCTTCCGCGACCCGGACGGCCTCTGCCATCCAACGGGGCTCGCAACCGGCAAGCTGGACGACATGAGGCTCGATTCCCGAGCCTTCCGCTCGCAACTGCGCCTCGGACGATCCTTGGACCAACTCGTCCGACGCGACCATCTCGGACACGACGAGGCCAGCCCCCATGCGCTTGGCGATGCGGCGGAAGACGACATCCGTCACGCCCGACAATGGCGCGAGGACAGCCGGCACATCGACTGCTACCAACCCGATCCGAAAACCAGACTCGCCTATTTTTTGATCACTCTTCATTATGCCCAATGAATAGCCAAATCCATGATGGATTCAAGAGCTCAGGGACGGCTCTCTCTGCGACCCATGAGAGCGGGATCCAGGAGCGGGATCCATTTGCCTTATCGGAGTCACGCCCTTAGGAGAGCGGAAACACGGAGAGCTCGCCCCGATGTCAGTCGCTGCCCTTATTGTTGCTGCCGGACGCGGATCGCGAGCAGGCGAAGGCGTGCCGAAGCAATACAGGCCACTTGCCGGCCGCACCGTCCTGGCGCGGACGCTCGATCTCTTCCTCGGACACCCTCGGATTGACCACGCGATCGTGGTCATCCACCCGGATGATCGGGCGCTCTATCAGGCCAGCCTCGCCAAACTCCCTCCGGATAAGATGTTTCACCTCTTGCCTTATGCGGAAGGCGGCGAGACTCGGCAGGATTCGGTCAGGAAGGGCCTCGAAGCGCTTGTTTCCGGACCTCCGGAAATCGTCCTCGTCCACGACGCCGCCCGCCCCTTCATCGATGCGGGCTTCATTGACCGCGCCATCGAGGCGGGACGCAGGTCGAAAGCCGCCGTTCCCGGCATTGCCGTAACCGACACGATCAAGCTGATCGGCTCGGACCGAAACGTGGTATCCACGCCCGACAGGGCAAGCCTCCGAGCCGTCCAGACCCCTCAGGCCTTCCATTTCCAGGTCCTTCTCGACGCGCACCGCAAGGCCGCCATGGCCGGGCTCCACGCCTTCACGGATGACGGGGCGCTCGCCGAATGGGCCGGGTTGCCGGTCCATGTGTTCGACGGCGATGCTCGCAACATCAAGCTCACCCATGCCGCCGATTTCGGTGAAGCCGAGCGGCGCCTGCAAAAGTCCTTCCCGCAAGAGCCATCCATGACCTACCTGACACGCCTCGGCACCGGTTTCGACGTTCACGCCTTCGCGGAAGGCGATCATGTCTGGCTCGGCGGCATCAGAGTGCCGCATGACAGGGGCGTGCTGGCCCATTCCGATGGTGACGTGATCCTCCATGCCCTCACCGACGCCATCCTGGGCGCGCTGGCGGATGGGGATATCGGCACACATTTCCCGCCGAGCGATCCGCAATGGCGCGGCGCCTCTTCGGACCGGTTCCTCGCCCACGCGGTCTCGCTTGTGCGGCAGCGCGGCGGCATCGTCGATCATCTCGACGCGACACTGCTCTGCGAGAAGCCGCGCCTCAGCCCTCATCGTGAAGCCATGCGCCTGCGCATCGCCGAGATCGCAGGCCTCAGGCTCGATCAGGTCTCGCTCAAGGCGACGACCACCGAGAAGCTCGGCTTCACTGGCCGCAGCGAGGGCATCGCGGCGCAGGCCGCCGCTACGATCCGGCTGCCGGAGATCGCCGCATGAACGCGGAATTGAAGGAACGGGCCGCCCGGCTGCTCTCGGCCTATGCAGACAGGAAGCTGATGATCGCTACCGCCGAATCCTGTACGGGCGGCCTTGTCATTGGCCTGCTCACGGAGATCGCGGGCTCCTCCGCCGTCGTCGAGCGCGGCTTCGTGACTTATTCCAACGCAGCCAAGACGGAAGCGATCGGCGTCCCGGCCGATCTCATCGCTGCGCATGGCGCGGTTAGCGAGTCCGTCGCCCGCGCCATGGCGGAAGGCGCGCTCGCGCATTCGCGGGCCGATGTGGCCGTTGCGATCACGGGCGTCGCGGGTCCGAGCGGCGGCAGCGAGGAGAAGCCCGTCGGCCTCGTCCATTTCGGCCTTGCGCGAAAAGGCGAAGCGACCATTCATCTCGAACGGCGCTACGGCAATCTCGGACGGGAGAATGTGAGACGACGCGCGGTCGAGGATGCGCTCGGGCTCCTAGAGAAAGTGCTCGGCTGATCAGGCCTGAGCCAGCGAGGGCGGCGTATAGATCTCGTCCGCCCTCTCCTCGAATGCTCCGGCGAACTTGCGGAACGCCTTGTCGAAGACACTGCCCATCAACAGGCCGAGAGCGAAGCTCTTGAACTCGTAGTTGATATAGAACTCCACATCGCAGCCGGCCGGCGTTTCGCGGAAGGTCCAGCGGTTTTCCAGGAATTTGAAGGGCCCGTCCACATACTCGACCTGAATGCGCAGGCGCGGATCGTCGAGAGTGACGCGGCTCGTGAAGCTTTCGCGAATGGCCTTGTAGCCGACCGTCATGGCGGCAACGATAGTCTCGATGCCCTCCCCGCTCTGCGCCCGGCGAATGATGCGCAATTCCTCGCAGAGCGGCACGAATTCCGGATAGCGCTCCACGTCGGCGACGAGGGCGAACATCTGGGCCGGGCTATGCTTCACAGAGCGCGTGGAGCGGAACGTCGGCATGTCAGGCGGCCCCTTGCAGCGTCGATGGCAGTCTCGCCGCAAAGTCCTCCACCTCGCGGCGGGAACGCAGGATGACGCAGTTCTGGTCGGGTCTCAAGTTTCGCAGAAGTTCGATCATTTTAGGCCGGATGCGGGCGGGATAGGTCCAGATGTCCTTGATGAACGTGACATAATCCCGGTTGAAATATTCGGGGCATCCCTCCGCGAGATCCGTCCGCTCCTTGCGGTAATGCAGCGCCAGGCGCTTGAGGGCACGGGACAGGCAAAGCCAGTTCGGAAGGTCGAGCCAGATCACCGTCGTCGCGCGGGCAAGCAGCTTGCCGGACAGGTCGAGATACTCGCCGTCCATGACCCAGGAAGGCTTTTCGGCCAGAGCCGCAGCTTGGATTTCCCATTCATCGTCGGCGGGTTTGACCCAGCCGGCGCGCCAATATTCCCGGTCGAGATGGACCAGCGGCAGACTAAGCCTTTCGGCAATGCGCCGTGCCAGCGTGGTCTTGCCCGCGCCCGGCGAGCCGATGACGAGAATCCGGCGCATCGAGCAGCCTTAAGCGTTAAGTTTTCCGAGGCGCGCGGCCTTCAGCCTGGCGAAATCCTCGCCCGCATGGTGCGAGGAGCGCGTCAGCGGGGTCGATGACACCAGCAGGAACCCTTTCGCGTAAGCCGTGGTCTCGAACGCCTTGAACTCGTCCGGCGTCACGAAGCGGATCACGGGATGATGCTTCTTGGTCGGCTGGAGATACTGGCCGATGGTTATGAAATCCACATCCGCCGAGCGCAGATCGTCCATGAGCTGGAGCACCTCGTTCCGCTCCTCGCCCAGGCCGACCATGATGCCGGACTTGGTGAAGATGGTCGGGTCGAGTTCCTTTACCTGCTGCAGCAGGCGGATGGAGTGGAAATAGCGCGCGCCGGGGCGGACCTTCAGGTATTTCGACGGCACGGTTTCGAGATTGTGGTTGAACACGTCGGGCTTGGCCGCGACGACGATTTCGAGTGCGCCGGGCTTGCGCAGGAAATCGGGGGTCAGGATCTCGATGGTGGTCTTCGGGCTCCGGGCGCGGATGGCGTGGATCACATCGGCAAAGTGCTGCGCGCCGCCATCCGCCAGATCGTCGCGATCGACCGATGTGATGACCACATGCTCCAGGCCGAGCTTTTCCACCGCCTTCGCCACGCTCTCCGGCTCGTTCGGATCGAGCGCCTGAGGCAAGCCGGTCTTCACGTTGCAGAAGGCGCAGGCCCGCGTGCAGGTGTCGCCCATGATCATGAAGGTGGCGTGCTTCTTCTCCCAGCACTCGCCGATATTGGGGCAGCCGGCCTCTTCGCAGACGGTGACGAGCTTGTTCTCCCGCACGATCCGGTTGGTCTCGGCCCATTTCGGCGAGCCCGGCGCCTTCACGCGGATCCAATCGGGTTTGCGCTGCTGGACAGGCTGATCCGGCCGGTGCGCCTTTTCCGGGTGGCGGGGACGGTTGTCCCGGTTCAGAAGATCGAGAACGACGGCCATGAAACTTAACCTTTGAGGCAGGGCATACGGCAATATGCACCGGAAGCCGATCCTGTCCCTTTTGAAACGGACCGGCTTCTTTTTCCTTGATGTCGCACGATCCTGAAGGGCAGCCGATTTCCACCTGCCCCGATCATGCTCCAAGCATGACTTAAGCGTTTCGGCGCGGCTTCGCAAACCCTCCGGTGCGCGGCCCTCAAAATCCTCTCACCGGCGCAGGATCGCCCGCATGCCCTCGCGCTGTCCGGACCAGTAATCCCGGTATTCGTGCATCCGTTCGCGCACCGCCTCGGCGAAGAGGTCGCGGTGCTCGAAATAGCATGGCGGCCCATAGCCGCCCTGACAATTTCCCTCACGACGGCAGGCCCGTTTCCGGCACGTGGCCGGCACCTTCAGGACATCCGCGAGACGCCGCAAGGCGTCGTCGCAATCGGGCAGCTTGGAGAGGATTTGCTGGGTTCGGTTCATGAGGCGATCTCAACGGCAATGAATTTTAGGAATGACGGGGTTTTGAAAAAGGCATGGCGGAGCGGGCTCGGGGCAGGAATGCCCCGGGCCTGAAGGATATCGAGGGAGGCGCGACGTGCGGTCCGGCTCGCTGATGGAAGGGTGATGGTGGAAGAGCCGGACGGCACCTCGCGCACGGTTCTTTTAGGCGGACAGGCGACGCCGGCTCACACGCTGCCCGCGACGGACACCGCTTGTCAGAGCAAGCGGGCGGCCGCGGACCAACCGCGAGCCCACGCGCAACAGCCTGGGCCTCTCGCCGGACGGGCTTGCGTAACAGCCCGGCCGCGAGACCGTGCCCGACCCCACAGATCACGACGCCTCGCGAGCGCGCCCCTCGCTGGGCCGGGACAGTCACAACATGGCTCAGATTGGGAATAATGTCAAGAACAAAATGAGAACAAATTTCGCCTACCGTCCCCGTCATTCCGGACGCGCGTAGCGGAGACCGGAACCCATAGCCGCTGACGGGCTCAGATAAGACGCATCGGTGATCACATCACTTTATCCTGATGCGTCAGCGGCTATGGGTTCCGGGCCCGGCCCGATGGGCCGCCCCCGAATGACGGGAGAGCCACCAGTGCGCCATCGCCGCTGTGAAGGTGTAAGCCCCCTGCCCGTCCAGCCTTCAGGATGCCGCTAGTGCCGCGATGGCTATTATGGGTAGCGCGTCTGACGGCAGGAACTTTGGCGGGGCAACTTTGTCGATGACGAGAGCCCCGGAGCCAAGTCGCGAGCGTCGTTTTCCGTGATCTCGGGCAACGCGGTGCCGCCTCGGTCGTGCGCCGAGCGATTGCTGCCAATCATCAGAGAGGAGCACTCCATGAACCATGATCGTGCGTTCTCACAGACAACCGACGGCAGGCTTCGCCTCACACGCCTGTGGAGGAGAGCCCTCATCGGGGCCACGGCCCTGATCGCGTTCGCGCCGGCTGCACCGAGCTTCGCGCAAGCGCCGCAACAGCAACAGCCTCTCCAGAAGCCCAACATCCTGTTCATCATGGGCGACGACATCGGCTGGATGCAGCCGAGCATCTACCATCGCGGCCTGATGGTCGGGGAAACACCCAATATCGACCGGATCGGGCGGGAAGGCGCCATGTTTACGGACTATGTCGCCATGCAGAGCTGCACCTCCGGCCGCAACGCCTTCTTCACCGGCATGTATCCGCTGCGGACCGGCATGATTCCGCCGCAACTGCCCGGCAGCCCATCCTATCTGCAGCCCGGCACTCCGGCGCTTGCCAAGTTCCTGCTCGATCTCGGCTACAACACCGGCGAGTTCGGCAAGAACCACCTCGGCGACCACACCGCCTCGCTGCCGACCGCGCACGGCTTCCAGGAATATTGGGGGTACCTCTATCACCTCGATGCCATGCAGCAGGTGAGCTTCCCCGACATCAACAAAAACGCCAACACCCAGACGGTCGCCCCGCCGTGCCGCAACACGCCGATCCCCGGCATTGCGGAGGTTCCCGGCGCGGTGGACCCCAAGACCACGACCTGCCTCACGCCGCCGCGGAATGTCCTGTCCTGCAAATCCTCCGACGGCACGGAGAGGAACCAGACATGCAGCGACGAGGGACCGCTGACGCTGGAGCGCTCGAAGACGGTGGACGAGGAAATCTCGGACAAGGTCGTCGACTTCCTCGACCGCAACGACCCGAAGAAGACCAACAAGCCGTTCTTCGCCTGGTACAACCCGGCCCGCATGCATGTCGTGACCGTGCTGTCGCCGAAATACGAGGCGATGGTGGGCGAGCGCGGCGGCAAGGACTGGGGCGTCAACGAAGCCGGCATGAAGCAGCTCGACGACAATATCGGCGTCGTCCTCAAGAAGCTCGAGGACATGGGCCAGCTCGATAACACCATTGTCGTGTTCACGACCGACAACGGCGCCGAGGCGATCAGCTTCCCGGACGGTGGCGTTACGCCGTTCAAGGGCCAGAAAGGCGAGGCCTGGGAGGGTGGTTACCGCGCGCCGCTGGTCGTCCGCTGGCCGGGGGTGATCAAACCGGGTACGGTGAATAACCAGCTCTTTGCCGCCCTCGACTGGCTGCCGACGCTGGTCGACATCGCCGGCGGGCCCAAGGGCGACGGGCTGAAACAGCAGATCGAGGGAGGGCAATATCCCGGCATCGTCAAGACGACGCTCGACGGCTTCGACCAGCGCGATCTTCTCGAAGGCAAGTCCGCGAAGTCGGCGCGTGACTACTTCTTCTATTACTCGGGGGCGACACCCTCCGCGGTGCGCTACAAGAACTGGAAGATGTACTACACCATGTCGCAGCCCGGGCCGGCCGGCTGGATCATGCCGCTCATCCCGTTCCACTTCACCCTGGTCCAGAACATCAAGCGCGATCCGTTCGAGCAAGCCGTCGGCATCGACCAGAAAACCGCCATGAGCCTCGGCGGCGCGCTGGGCGCCCCGGCAACCGCGTTCCAGTACGACTGGAACATGCTGCCGATCGGCCAGCAATTGTGGCTACAGCATCTGACGACCTACGAGAAGTTCCCGCCGCTGCAAGCGCCCGAGAGCTACAATCTCAGTGGCATACTCGATCAGGTCAAGAAGTCGCTTGCCAGCCACCCGAGCGATTAACCACTCGCCTCTTCCGTCGGCCTCACATTCTGGTTCATGCGGAACATGTTCTGCGGATCGTAGCGGCGCTTGACCTCGGCAAGCCGCTGGTAATTGCCGCCATAGGCCGCTTCGACGCGGTCGAGCTCGTCTGCCGGCATGAAATTGATGTAGGCCGTTCCGGCGGCATAAGGCTTGATCGCCTCGAAGACGTTGCGCGCCCAGCCGACGCCGGACCGGTCCATCTCCGGTTCGCGCCAGCGTGAGTGAACGTTCATGACGAAATGCGAATTGCGCTGCGGGAAGGCGGTCGCGTCCGTTGCAATGCGGCCTGCGGCGCCGCCGACATGCCCGATGAAAATCTCGCATTCCGGCCCGGGCAACTGGCGAACCGCATCAATGAGGATTTCAATCGTCGCGTCGGAAAGCTCCGTCAGATCGTGGCTCTTCCAGTAGTTGCGAGCGCCAGGGGTGAGCAATGGATCGAAGGCCTGCTGCCAGCCGGCGAAAGGATGGGGGCCGACGACGTCGGCGATCGGCC
This sequence comes from Microvirga sp. 2TAF3, assembly GCF_052114965.1. Lineage (NCBI taxonomy): Bacteria > Pseudomonadati > Pseudomonadota > Alphaproteobacteria > Hyphomicrobiales > Methylobacteriaceae > Microvirga > Microvirga sp. 2TAF3. The sequence goes on from NZ_JBFRFT010000005.1 coordinate 46,789, forward strand.
GGCCGATCGCGCGAAGCTCGGCCGTCGTCTTCTCGGCGGACTCGAGATCGCCGCAGGCGCACATGGCGAGGATCAGCACCTCCTTGCCATGCCATTCTTCCGGCAGGAACGGCAGCGGCGGCGCGCGGCGCATCACGGCCCAGCAGGTCAGCTCGTCGGGCGCGTTTTCGAGAGCCTCCCGGTATTGCCTGAGAACCGCCTGGGCATCGCTGAACGGATGCACGACGAGCCCCGAAATGACCTGGGGGCCGAGTTCGTGAAGCTGGAACTCGAAAGACGTGACGATACCGAAATTGCCACCACCGCCCCGCAGCGCCCAGAACAGGTCGGGGTTTTCCGTCGGGCTTGCGCGCACCATCTCGCCGTTCGCCGTCACGACGTCCATCGACAGGAGGTTGTCTATCGTCAGCCCGAACTTGCGCGTGATCCAGCCGAAACCGCCGCCCAGCGTCAATCCGGCGATGCCGGTGGTGGAATTGATCCCCGTCGGCAGCGCCAGGCCAAAGGCTTGGGTTTCCCTGTCGACATCGGCCAGCGTCGCGCCCGGCTCGACCCATGCCCGTTTCGCCGCAGCATCAACCCGCACCGATTTCATGGGCGACAGGTCGATCATCAGGCCGCCCTCGCAGACGGCGTTGCCGGCAATGTTGTGCCCGCCACCGCGCACCGCGACGAGCAGCTTGTGGTCGCGCGCAAATCGCACCGCGTTGACGACATCCTTCCCATCGACGCATTGCACGATCAGGGCAGGCCTTCGGTCGATCATTCCGTTCCAGATCGAGCGAGCCTCGTCATAGGACGCATCGCTCGCGTCCAGCACCCTGCCGCGCAGTTGCCCCGCCAATTCCTTGATGGCCGCGGCACCGACCGTCGTCTGTCCAGCTTGCAGATTCGTGAGGCTCATGTCGTTCATGGTTCGCTCCCCTCAGCTGGTCGTGAACCTTCGCCCCGCGGCCGGCATTCTGCGCTTGCCCCATGCACGACGCAACCGACACCTGCATTGCCTCGTCGGCTATTCCGGTCCGCACGGTGTCGCCGATGACGTACCGCAGGCGGTCTTCCTCGGAATGAGACTGTCGGCTGTCCTGGCACTAGCGCATCGTGCGGAAAAGTGGCCCCGGTTTTCCGCCCCGAACGATGCGCCGCTTAAGGAAATGAGCATCGGACCCAAAAGTGGAGTCCACTTTTGGGTCCGATGCTCTAACCCGCGAGGAGAATGATGCCGGCCGCCGCCAGGGCCGCGCTCCAGAAGATATCGAGGTTGATCCAGCCCCGGCGAAGGAATGCGAGACCGAGCCTATCGTAGACGACGAGGCCGATGGCTCCGATGACGGCCAGCATGGCGCCGGTGTGAACGGTGAGAGCCGCGAGGGAAATCGGGATGGAAGTGCTCGTGGCAAGCTCCCCGCCCATCCCAGGCGACACGCACAAGGACAGGATCGCGGGGACGAGCATGAGACCGGCGCCATGAGCGCTCGCCATCATGCACGACCACAACGCCAAACCCGCGAAACCGGTCTGCATCCCTATGCGCGCGCGTCTGCGATGGCCGACGAACCCATGCCATAAGGCCCAGCCCATCAGGATCAGGCCAGCGCCGCGACCGAGAAGCGTGGCATCAAGAACCGTTCCGAAAGCCACGACGACCAGCAGAACCGCGCCTACCGCCACGGCATGCCCGAGCGCGATCGGAGCGAGCGCCAGAAGCACCGTGGCCCGGCTCCGGCGATGGAGCCCGAGGGCGACTGCGAACAACCATCCCATGGCTGGATTGAGCCCATGGAATGCGCCAAGACCGGCAAGCGCAATCCAGGGCCACAGAGTGAATGATGCCGTGCTCATTTTCGAGCCGCCCTGCCGGCGCGCACGCTTTACGGATAGCAATAGGAATCCGAGGAACAATCTCCGCCTTCGAGCCTGATCTGATGCGGCCGGTGTCCCTTCGGCCATTCGATGAAGAACTCCTCGTCGAACGCGAGGCCGCCATCCGGGCCCGCATCGAGCTTGGCCATCCAGCCGTCGAAGCCGCGATGATAGAGTTGCTGGTCGATGGCACCGTAAAGCGAATTGGTGAAATAGACCCGCCGCCCGTCACGGCTGATCTCGACCATCTGCGGCCCGCCCGTCAGATGTCCGTTCTTCGCCTTGGGATGAGACGCACGGGACACGACCCCACCGATCCGCACCTTGCCGGTAAGCTTGGGATTGAAGGGATCGGATACGTCGTATTGCTGGAGATCGCCCGTGCCCCAGCACGCCACATAGAGGAAGCGGTCGTCCAATGAGAGATCGATATCCGTCACGAACGGCGGCACCGCCCCGAAGCTCTTCAGAATCTCCGGCAGATCGTCAGGGTTCGCGGGTTCGGCCGGGATGGTGATGATCTTCTTCGCCGCCCAGCGATTGCCGTCGCGATACCAGGTCCAGATCGAGGAGGAGAGATCCTTGAGGCTGATCACGCAATTGACGAATCCATAGGCCTTCGTCGGATCGTGCGCCGGCCGAAGCTCGAAGACGAGCTGGTGTTCCTCGCCGAAGTCGATTTCCTGCAGATGCTTCCGCTTCAGGAGATCCCAGAAATGGAGGCGCCGGCCATAGCGCGAGCCGAGAAGGATCTCCGGGACGAGGCCCTTCTCGAAGGTGTCGGGCGTGCCCCATTCGCTCGTCACCAGCGTGTCATAGCCAAGATGCCACCAGCCGTCATAGGCGAGTTGCTGCGAACCTCGTTCGATCTCCCAGCGTCCGAGCGGCTCGAAGGTCTCGTGGTCCATGACGAAGACGCCGCCGGGCGCCTTGCCCTCGGCATTGCCGAGCGCCGTGACATAGATGCCTTCCGGTCCGCAATGAATCGTGTGAGGCCTGGTGTATCCGGTTTTCTCGGCGACCACCTCGGGCTCGATCACCTTGACGATTGTGGGATTGCGCGGGTCGGGCTTGGTGTCGAGGATATGAATGCGCGACGAACGCAAGCCCGGCACGACGAGGTAGCGCCGCTCCATATGCGGATGCGGCATGTTGGGGCACAGGCACGACGAGCAGGCATTCCATCCGAAATGATGCAACTCGTCGCCCAGGTTGGGCATCGCAACGGCCCCGACGACCTGGGCATAGGACGAGGAGCCCGGATCCAGGTCGACGACCGCAATGCCGTCGGGCTGTCGCCGGTCGGGATCGAACATGGCCACATAGGCCAATGTCTCAGGCGGGGCCTTTTCCGCCAGGCGGGGTGAAGGATAAAAGCTCGGATCCGGCTGCCAACGCGTCACGACATCCTCCCTTATCGCCCCCAGGCTTACGGCAAGTCTCTTTTCCCTCGTTGCAGGCTTGGCACCCTACCACAGTCGTGAGCGCGAGTCGCAGCCTTGAAGCGGCAAGGATAGCCCAACCCCAGCTGAGCCGCGCTCGATTGCCCAAAACCGCTTCGCTGATTGGGCTTTGACCCTGGCGGTTATGGGACTCCCCGCTTCGCATGGCCCTCCGGGGCGGGCTTGCTGACGCCCGACCCCGAATGACCGAGGTGAAACCGAGCGTCAGATATGGATCGCCCGTCCGTAGGCGTCCAGTACGCTCTCGTGCATCGTCTCGGAGAGCGTGGGATGCGGGAAGACGGCGTGGATCAGTTCCTCTTCCGTCGTCTCCAGGTTCATGGCGATGACGAAGCCCTGGATCAGCTCGGTCACTTCCGCGCCAACCATGTGGGCGCCCAGCAACTGGCCGGTCTTCTTGTCGAAGATGGTCTTGACCAGACCTTCCGGCTCGCCGAGAGCGATGGCCTTACCGTTGCCGACGAAGGGGAAGCGGCCGACGCGGATGTCGTAGCCCTGTTCCTTCGCCTTGGCCTCGGTGAGACCGACCGACGCGACCTGCGGGTTGCAATAGGTGCAGCCCGGGATCTTGTTCTTGTCCATCGGGTGCGTATGCAACCCCTTGATGGTCTCGACGCAGATCACGCCTTCATGCTCGGCTTTGTGCGCCAGCATGGGCGGGCCCGCCACGTCGCCGATGGCGTAGATGCCGGGCACATTGGTGCGACCCAGCCCATCGGTGACGATGATGCCGCGATCCATCTTCACGCCCAGCTTCTCGAGGCCGAGATTTTCCACGTTGCCGACGACGCCGACGGCCGAGATCATGCGCTCGGCGGTGACGGTCTGCGTGCCCTTGCCGTCGTCGATGGTGGCGGTGACGGAATTCGCGCCCTTCTCCACCTTCGCGACCTTCGCGCCGGTGATGATCTTGATGCCCTGTTTCTCGAAGCGCTTGCGGGCAAGGCCGGCGATCTCCGCATCCTCGACGGGCAGGATCTGCGGCAGAACCTCGACCACCGTCACCTCCGCACCCATGGTGCGGTAGAAGGAGGCGAATTCGATGCCGATGGCGCCCGAGCCCATGACCAGAACCGATTTCGGCATGGTGGGCGGCACCATGGCTTCAAAGTAGGTCCAGATCAGCTTGCCGTCCGGCTCGATGCCCGGCAGCACGCGCGGGCGCGCGCCGGTGGCGACGATGATGTTTTTAGCCTGATAGGTGCCCGCCGGAAGCGTGCCCTTCGGAGCCGGATGCTGCGGCTGCATGGGCTCTTTCTTCGGCGCGGAGACGACGACCTCGCCGGGCTTTGTCAGCGTCGCCTCGCCCCAGATCACATCGACCTTGTTCTTCTTGAGCAGCATGCCGACGCCGCCGTTGAGACGGCCGGAGACGCCGCGCGAGCGCTGCACGATGGCCGCCGCATCGAAGCCGATCTTCTCGGCCACGAGCCCGTAATCCTTGGCGTTCTCCATGTAGTGATAGATTTCCGCCGAGCGCAGAAGCGCCTTGGTCGGGATGCAGCCCCAGTTCAGGCAGATGCCGCCCAGATGCTCGCGCTCCACGACCGCAGTCTTGAACCCGAGCTGCGCCGCCCGGATCGCGGCCACATAGCCGCCCGGCCCGCCGCCGATGACGATGACGTCGTAGTTGGACATTATTTTTCCAGTGTCGTTACACGTTCAAGGCTTGTCGCAACGATAAGCACAACAACAAAACATCCAAGTACGCAGAGGAACAATTTTGCGTATAGGAGGGCGCTGGCAAAATTACCACCGCACTTCTTCCGGTGCTCTTCTAATTCCTGAGGTGTTGGCTCCTGTCCTTTCTCCCGTTTCTCACGGAGGAAAAGCAGAGTTTCTATTGAGCACTTTCTCTCCGCGAAACTTTGAAGAACATCCATCAGCACGCATATCACACCGCATAGAGAGGCGAGCAAGAAGCCGTACCGGCTATGCCTCCAGAGATCCGGACTCTTGTCCGAGAATAGAAAGGTATAGAGAATTAGCGAAAGCCCAATACCGATATTTCTCAGGCTAGTAGAAACGGTCTCCGTAGCACGATTACGTTGATCTACTAATCTGTTCCTATAAGACTGAATCTCATCAGCGCTTGCTGGAATTCCCATTTTTTGGATTTTGCGGCTTTTGTTGATTGCTTTCAATAATGACTTTGCCAATTTCGCGCTTATTGTGCACGGAATGGTCAAAGATCATTTGAGATAGTTTCGTTCCTTCCTTAGGCGAAGGCGAGGCCCCTGTGCCCGAGGAACCTGCCGATTGCCCTGAGGAGTTGTCTTTGTCTTTAGTCATGGAGACTCTCGGCTTAGACCAGCATTCCCATTGGACTCTCAATAAGCTGTTTGAAAGCTGCAAGCAACTCCGCGCCCAGCGCGCCGTCGACCACGCGGTGGTCGCAGGAGAGCGTCACGGTCATGGCCTGTACGATGGCGGGGGCGTTGTTTTTCACCACCACGCGCTGCTCGCCCGCGCCGACGGCGAGGATGGTGCCTTGGGGCGGGTTGATGACGGCCTGGAAGTCCTTGATGCCGAACATGCCGAGGTTCGAGACCGCCGTGGAGCCGCCGGTATATTCCTCCGGCTTCAAGCGGCGGGTGCGGGCGCGGCCCGCCAGATCCTTCATCTCGGCGGAGATGGCGGTGAGCGTCTTGGTCTCGGCCTTGCGGATCACCGGCGTGAACAGCCCGCCTTCGATGGCGACCGCGACGCCCACATCCGAGTGCTTCATCTTCAGGATGCGATCCTCGGCCCAGACCGCGTTGGCGTTCGGCACGCGCTGGAGCGCGGCGGCGAGCGCCTTGATGACGAAGTCGTTGACGGAGAGCTTGTAGGCGGGCTTGCCGTCCTTGTCCTTCGGCGCGGCGGCGTTGATCTGCTCGCGCAGGGCCATGAGCGCATCGATCTCGCAATCGAGCGACAGGTAGAAATGCGGCACCGTCTGCTTCGACTCGACGAGGCGCTTGGCGATGGTCTTGCGCATGCCGTCGAGCGGGATCTCTTCGTAGGAGCCCGGCTCGAACATGGCCTTGACCTGATCGGCCGAAGCGCTCGGGGCCAGCGCGGGCGCGGCGGGCTTTGCCGCCGGTGCGCCAGCAGGCGCCGCGGCAGGCCTGGCGACTCCGCCGGAGATGGCGGCGCGCACGTCCTTCTCGACGATGCGGCCGTGCGGGCCCGAACCCTGGATCGACGACAGGTCGATGCTGGCATCCTTGGCGATGCGCTTGGCGAGCGGCGAGGCGAAGATGCGGTTGCCCTGCCCTGCCGCGGCACCATTGGGCTTTGCAGCGGGAGCTGGAGCTGGAGCCGGTGCGACCTGAGGCGCGGGGGCCGCGGCCGCTTCCGCCTTCGGAGCCGGCGCAGATGCGGCAGCGGCCTCGGCCTTCGGGGCAGGAGCGGGAGCGCCGCCTGCGACCGGAGCGGAGACGCTCTTCGGATCCTCACCCTCGCCCGCGATGAGCGCGATGGGCTGGTTGACGGGAACGTCCGACGTCCCTTCGGGCACCAGGATCTTGGCGAGGACGCCCTCGTCCACCGCCTCCACTTCCATGGTGGCCTTGTCGGTTTCGATTTCGGCGATCACGTCGCCGGACTTCACCGTGTCGCCTTCCTTCTTCAGCCACTTGGCAAGGTTGCCCTTTTCCATGGTGGGCGAGAGGGCGGGCATCAGGATATTGATGGGCATGGCGTTTTGGATCCTGATCGAAAAATGGGGTTTGCTGGACCGCGTTGTCGTGTCGGAGAAGGTTCATCCCATTCTCCGAAAAAGCTTCAGTTGAGGGCCTGGGTCGAGCCGGGATCGGACGGATCCTCCAGCTCGGCCTGGATGCCGGCGACGATCTCCGCCATGGCTTCCTCCTCCGAGAGGTCGGTTTCCATGGCGTAGACCCGTGCGGCGTGACGGGCGAGATCCACGAGGAGCACGCCCCAGGTGAACGGATCGTCGAAGGCGCGGCGCAACGCGATGCTCACCGCTCCCTCGACCACCGAAGCCCGAAGAATCTCGACGCCGCCTTTTTCAAGCGCGTCCGGCGGTACGTTGAGAGCTTCGAATTTCCGCTCGGCCATGATGTCACCTGTAACAAACGGCCTTCGCCGCCTGCACGACCTCGGCCACCGACGGAAGCGCCAGCTTTTCGAGGTTGGCGGCGTAGGGCATCGGCACGTCCTTGCCGGTCACGCGAAGCACCGGAGCGTCGAGATAGTCGAAGGCCTTTTCCATGATCCGCGCCGAGATCTCCGCGCCGACGCCGGATTGCGGATAGCCCTCCTCCACCGTGATGCAACGCCCCGTCTTCATGACGGAGGCGACGATGGTGTCGGTGTCCATCGGGCGGATGGTGCGAAGGTCGATCACCTCGGCCTCGATGCCTTCCTTCTCAAGCGCCTCGGCGGCCTTGAGCGCATAGGTCATGCCGATCGAGAAGGAGACGATGGTCACGTCCTTGCCCTCGCGATGGATGCGCGCCTTGCCGATCGGAACCGTGAAGTCGTCGAGCTTCGGCACCGGGAAGGATTGTCCGTAGAGAATCTCGTTCTCCAGGAAGATGACCGGGTTCGGATCGCGAATGGCGCTCTTGAGCAGGCCCTTCGCATCGGCCGCCGTATAGGGCGAGACCACCTTCAGGCCCGGAATGGCCGAATACCAGGCCGAGAAGTCCTGGCTGTGCTGCGCGGCCACGCGGGCCGCCGCTCCGTTCGGGCCGCGGAACACGATGGGCGCGCCGAGCTGGCCGCCGGACATGTAGAGGGTCTTGGCCGCCGAGTTGATGATCTGGTCTATCGCCTGCATGGCGAAGTTGAAGGTCATGAACTCGACGATGGGGCGCAAGCCCGTGAAGGCCGCGCCGACGCCGACGCCGGCGAAGCCGTGCTCGGTGATCGGCGTGTCGATGACGCGGCGGGCGCCGAATTCCTGCAGCAACCCTTGAGTGACCTTGTAGGCGCCCTGGTATTCGGCAACCTCTTCGCCCATGACAAAGACGTTCTCGTCCTTGCGCATCTCTTCGGCCATGGCGTCGCGAAGGGCTTCGCGGACGGTCATGCTGACCATCTCGGTGCCTTCCGGCACTTCCGTACCGGCACGATAGGCAGCCACAGGCGCGGCGGGAGCCGCCGGGACGGTCGCGGGAGCAGGAGCGGGCTCGCTCACCGCAGGAGCGGCAGGCGGCGCCACGAGATCCGGCATCTTCGCGCTGGCGACCGCCTTGGAGACGTCTTCGCCCTCGTCCGCCAGAACCGCGATGGGGGTGTTGACGGCCACGTTGTCGGTGCCATCGCCCACCAGGATCTTGGCGAGGACGCCTTCGTCCACCGCCTCGACTTCCATCGTCGCCTTGTCGGTTTCGATCTCGGCCAGCACGTCGCCGGGCTTGACCTTGTCGCCTTCTTTTTTCAGCCACTTGGCCAGTTTGCCCTGCTCCATGGTGGGAGAAAGGGCGGGCATGAGAATATCAATCGCCATGGAAGACTCTTGTGTGATTGTCGCTGCGGCGAAACTCGGGGCGCGCGCTTATTGCGCCGGCTCGAGAAGAATATCGGTATAAAGCTCCGACGGATCGGGCTCCGGATCGTGCGTGGCGAATTCGGCCGCCTCGTTGACGACCTCGCGCACCTTGCTGTCGATGGCCTTCAGCTCGTCCTCGGACAGCTTCCAGCTCTCCAGCAGACGGCGGCGCACCTGCTCGATCGGGTCGTGCTCCTCGCGCATGCGGGTCACTTCGTCCTTCGTGCGGTACTTTGCCGGGTCGGACATGGAGTGGCCGCGATAGCGGTAGGTCTGCATCTCGAGGATGTAGGGGCCCTTGCCCGAGCGCGCATGCTCGGTGGCCCGCTGACCCGCCGCATAGACCGCGCGGACATCCATGCCGTCCACCTGCTCGCCGGGAATGTTGAACGACACGCCGCGCTTCGAGAAATCGGTCTGCGCGGAGGCGCGGTTCACCGCCGTGCCCATGGCGTAGCGGTTGTTCTCGATCACGTAGATCACGGGAAGCTTCCACAGCTCCGCCATGTTGAAGCTCTCGTAGACCTGGCCCTGGTTGGCCGCGCCGTCGCCGAAATAGGTCAGGCAGACATTGCCGTTGTCGCGATAGCGGTTCGCGAAGGCGATGCCGGTGCCGAGCGATACCTGCGCGCCGACGATGCCGTGACCTCCGTAGAAATGCTTTTCCTTGGAGAACATGTGCATCGAGCCGCCCTTGCCTTTCGACAGGCCGCCGCGACGGCCGGTCAATTCGGCCATGACGCCCTTCGCGTCCATGCCGCAGGCGAGCATGTGACCGTGATCGCGGTATCCCGTGATCACCTGATCACCCTCTTTCGTCGCCATCTGCATGCCGACGACGACAGCTTCCTGGCCGATATAGAGGTGGCAGAAGCCGCCGATGAGGCCCATGCCATACATCTGGCCTGACTTCTCCTCGAAGCGGCGGATCAGAAGCATCTCGCGATACGCGGAGAGATCCTGGTTCTTGTCAAATTGGGGGGAATTGAGAGCGGCTTGTTTCGCCGAGCTCTTGTTGGGAGTGGACTTGTTAGCCGCGCCATTTGCAGCGCGGCCCGCCTTGCGGGCAGCAACAGCCATCGGGTCCTCCGAAGGGTTTCCTCGACGAAAGTTGTAGCGCAGTCGAAATCGGAAAGCGAGAGGGTGTGAAGAGCGTTCCAATACTACAGTGAACGCCGCAAGTTAATGATATCGCTTCGTTATTTCAAATCAACTTGTTTTCAGTTAAGCGGAAATTAGGGCTTAACTTCTCCTTGGCCGAGGATGATGACGAGATCGTTGCGGTGAACCCGCCCCAAAACGACCCGGGCACGCTCCTCCAGCAGGTCGCGATCGATCTGGTCGCTGCGGAGCAGCGCGATGCGGCGGTCCCAATCGACCCGCTCCGTTTTCACCGCTTCGAGTTCCTTCCGCAGCTCGCCGGCCTGCGCCTCATATTGCTCCCGGGCTTCGAAACCACGGGCTCCGCTATGGGCATGATGCACGAAATAAGCCGCGACCGCTGCTGAGATGCCGTAGAGCACCAGCGGAATCAGGAATCGTCGTGCACGCCTGCGGATGACCATGCACGACTCATAAGGCCGCCATGGTTAAAGAGCCGTTAGGACATTCCGCAACGGTGACGCGCTTCGCCGGGTTGATGAAAAGAGAAACGATGTCGGTCAGCCGCTCGGCTTATTCTTGCCGCTCGCCTCGACCTTTCCGCCCGTCTCGCTCTTTCCTCTCGCTTCGACCTGGATGCGGTGGGAGCGTTCCTGCTCCTTGCTCTTGGGCAAGCGAACCATGAGGACGCCGTTCTCGAAAGTCGCCTTCACCTGGTCCGGCTTGATCATATAGGGCAGCCGGAGGGAACGCTGGAACGTGCCGAAGGACCGCTCCACGAAATGGAAGTTCTCCTTCTCTTCCTTGCGTTCCAACTTCTTCTCGGCGCGGATGGTCAGCATGTCGTCGTCGAGGCTGACGTCGATGTCCTTTTCAGAAACGCCCGGCAATTCCGCGGAAATGAGCACTTCCCGATCGGTCTCGCTGACATTGATCTTGGGCATTAGCATGCCGGTGGCCTGTCCCTCCGGCATGGCGAGGAGTCCCCCGCCTCCGCCGCCGCGAAGCACGTCGTCGAAAAGACGGTTCATTTCGCGGTGCAGCGACGTGAAGGGGTCCTGCGCCAAGCCCATTTCCATCGGGAGGCCGAAACGATAGGGAGATAAGGGATTGCGGGCCATGATGCTCTCCGTGATCGGACAAGCGCCGTCCTGTCGGCGCTCACCTTTTCAACGCGGCATCGACCCCACGGTTTCTTGAGGATTGGAGTGATCGAGAGGAGCAATTGTCGTCTTGTTCCACTCCCAGCCGGAGGGGCGTCAGTCCTCGCAGGGGATGGACATCCGTAGCATGCCCCAGCCATGGATTGCTCTCAGCGCTACGCGCGCAGCAGAGTGACACCTTCTCCGTCATTCCGGGGCCGCGCAGCGGAGCCCGGAATGACCAGTGGGGTATCGTGTTTTAAGCCAGCGACTTCAGCGCGGAGCGGCCGGCATAGCGCGCCTGTTCGCCAAGCTCCTCCTCGATGCGGATGAGCTGGTTGTACTTGGCCAGCCGGTCGGAGCGGGCCAGCGAGCCGGTCTTGATCTGCCCGCAATTGGTGGCAACGGCGAGGTCGGCGATGGTCGAATCCTCGGTCTCGCCGGAGCGGTGGGACATGACGGCCGTGTAGCCGGCGCGCTGCGCCATGTCGACGGCGGCAAGGGTCTCGGTCAGGGTGCCGATCTGGTTCACCTTCACCAGAAGCGAGTTGGCGACGCCCTTCCTGATGCCGTCCGACAGGCGCGTCACGTTGGTGACGAAGAGATCGTCACCGACGAGCTGGCACTTGGAGCCGGCGAGATCCGTCAGGATCTTCCAACCCTCCCAATCGTCCTCGGCCATGCCGTCCTCGATGGAGGCGATGGGATAGGCGGCAGCGAGCTTGGCAAGATACTCGGCCTGCTCGCGCGGGCTGCGCTTTTTGCCTTCGCCTTCATAGACATAGGCGCCGTCCTTGAAGAATTCGGTCGCGGCGCAATCGAGCGCAAGCACCATGTCCTCGCCGGGCTTGTAGCCGGCCTTCTCGATGGACTTCATGACGAAGTCGAGAGCGGCCTCGGCGCTCGGCAGGTTCGGGGCGAAACCGCCCTCGTCGCCCACATTGGTGTTGTGGCCGGCGTCCTTCAGGGCCTTCTTGAGGGTGTGGAACACCTCGGCGCCCATGCGGACCGCTTCCGACAGGGTCGGCGCGCCGACCGGCATGATCATGAATTCCTGGAAGTCGATGGGGTTGTCCGCATGCGCACCGCCATTGATGATGTTCATCATCGGCACCGGCAGCACCCGCGCCTGGGTCCCGCCCACATACCGATAGAGCGGCAGGGTCACGGCATCGGCGGCGGCTTTCGCAACGGCAAGTGACACGCCGAGGATGGCGTTGGCACCAAGGCGCGACTTGTTGGGCGTGCCATCGAGCTCGAGCATCGTCTCGTCGATGAGAACCTGCTCTTCCGCATCCATGCCGCCGATGGCGTCCAGGATCTCGTTGTTCACGGACTCGACGGCTTTCAGGACGCCCTTGCCGAGATAACGCGACTTGTCGCCGTCACGCAGCTCGACCGCTTCATGCGCGCCGGTGGAAGCGCCGGAGGGAACGGCGGCCCGGCCCATCGAGCCGTCTTCCAGGGTTACATCCACCTCGACCGTGGGATTGCCCCGGCTGTCGAGAATCTCGCGCGCGTGAATATCGATGATCGCGGTCATAGAGCAGGCTCCTGAAGGCTTAAATGGCGAAAGGTGCGGCCTCACGTCGTTCAATGGCTTATTGACCGAAACGCGCAGGTGGGCAAGGACATCGGGACGTTTCAAACATAACCATCCAAGGTCAATTGCGGTGACGGATACAACCCTCCAGCTCGGCCATGCGAGCGCCCTTCCCCGTTCTCCCGAAGAAGCGCGGCTCGACCGGGTGCCCAACCCCCATGCGGACACGGATTACGTCGCTCGTTTCACCTGTCCCGAATTCACATCCCTGTGCCCTGTCACCGGCCAGCCGGATTTCGCGATCATCGTCATCGATTACGTGCCCGGAAAGTGGCTCGTCGAATCGAAGTCGCTGAAGCTTTACATGCACAGCTTCCGCGATCATGGCGCATTCCATGAGGATTGCACCGTCGCCATCGGCAAACGGCTGGCGGAACTGCTGGAGCCTCGCTACCTGCGGATCGGCGGCTACTGGTATCCGCGCGGCGGTATTCCTATCGACGTGTTCTGGCAGACAGGCGACATGCCGAAGAATCTCTGGCTGCCCGACCAGGGCGTCGCGCCCTACCGTCCCCGCACCTGAGCGGCCGGCCGCCTCAGAACCATGGAGGCGGTCAGTCCGACCCCGAGGATCACCAGGGCAGCCGTCGCGGTCGAGGCCATCAGGCCGACATTGCGCAGGCCCAGGCCCATGATCACCACGCCGAGCGCTTGGCCGACGAAGAACGAGAAGGCGTGCAAGGCGACCGCCGAGGCGCGGGCATGGGGCGCGACCTCGGTCACCTGCGCCTGGAAGGTGTTATGGAGCATGTAGAAGCCGAGCCCCATCGCCAGCATGGCGGCGGCATCGACCCTCCAGTCGCCTCCGAACCCTATCACGACAAGCGCGGCGGCGGCGAACATGCCGCCTCCGGCAACGATGCGGGCAATGCCGAGACGCCGGAGCATCCAGCCGACGAGCACGGAATAGACAAGACCGCCGATAGCAAAGCCGCCGATGGCGAACCCGGCCTGCGCAGCTCCGCCCCCGCCGCGCTCCTCGAGCAGCGGCGCGATATAGGGAAAGATGCCGAAGATCGCGATGGCCTCGACGAAGACGAAGCTGAACAACGCGAGAGCGCGCGGGTTGGAAAGGATATCCCGGTAGCGGAGCGCCGCGCTCCGCAGATCGAACTTGCCGCCTGCCTTGGCGCCTCGAAAGCCGATGACGGTCGCAGCCAGGGCGCAGGCCATCATGGCGGTAGACAGGACAAAGACGCCCCGCCAGCCAATCATTTCCGCCAGCAATCCGGCAAGGGACGATCCCGCCAACTGCCCGACGATGATCGCCACGAGATAGCGGCTCAATGCAACCTGTCGCTGGGCAACCTCGACCCGGTCGCCTATCAAAGCGATGGAGAGCGGCACCGCGCCTCCCGCTGCTGCGCCCGCGAGAATGCGGAGACCGAAGAGCGTCTGTGCATCGGGCGCGAGGAAGGAACAGGCTAGCGCCACGAAGAGAATCGAGAGCGCCACCTTCATCACGCGCTCCTTGCCGAGCGCATCCCCAATAGGGCCGAGGATCGGCTGAATGAAGGCGTAGGGCAGCGTGAAAGCGGCCGAGAGAAGCGCAATCGTCTGAGGATCGGTCTGGAGATCCCGCGCGATCACGCCAACCATCGGCTCCACGGCGCGGGATGAGAAAGTCCCCGCGAAGCCGCTCGTGCCGAGGATGAGGATCAGATTGCGAGGGGACATGGCACTTCGATGCTGGAAGGCGGGACGCGAGGTCCCTTAACACGCCCCGGCGGCAAGGCCGAGCACAGGCAGCGCACACCTGCCCTCAGCTATCGACATGGATCGTCAGACTAAAGGATCAGGCCAGAGCGTTCTTGGTGAGCGCGTCATAGGCCTTCAGTTGCGCCAGGAGCGCTTCCATCTCCTTCAGCGGCACCATGTTGGGACCGTCGGAGGGAGCCGTGTCCGGATCCTGATGGGTTTCGATGAAGACACCCGCCACGCCGACGGCGACCGCCGCACGGGCCAGAACCGGCACGAATTCCCGCTGGCCGCCGGAGGTCGCGCCCTTGCCGCCGGGCTGCTGCACGGAATGGGTGGCGTCGAAGATCACCGGAGCGCCGGTCTCTGCCATGACCGGCAGGGAGCGCATATCGGAAACGAGGGTGTTGTAGCCGAAGGATGCGCCCCGCTCGGTCAGCATGACGTTCGGATTGCCTGCACCCGTCACCTTGGCGGCGACATTCGCCATGTCCCAGGGGGCGAGAAACTGCCCCTTCTTCACGTTGACGACCCGGCCGGTCTTGGCGGCAGCAATCAGAAGATCGGTCTGGCGGCACAGGAAGGCCGGGATCTGGAGGATATCCACCACCTCCCCGACCGGCGCGCATTGATCGTTCTCGTGCACGTCGGTGAGGACGGGAATGCCGAGTTTCTCCTTCACTTCCGCGAAAACGGAGAGAGCCTTGTCAAGACCGATGCCGCGGCCGCTCGAGAGCGAGGTCCGGTTCGCCTTGTCGAAGGAGGACTTGTAGACGAACCCCATGCCGAGCTTCGTCGTGATCTCCTTGAGCGCCGAGGCCATTTCGAGCGCATGCTCGCGGCTCTCCATGGCGCAGGGCCCGGCGATGATGCTGAGCGGCAGATGATTGCCGAAGCGGACGGAGCCAGCCTCGACGACGGCGGAGCGGTGCTTTTGATCGGTCATGAGCCGTCACCTACCGTGTTTGGCGCCGGAGGCAAAGAGTAAAGGATACGCACATCTGTCATTCCCGGCCGAAAGAGGCGGAGCCGCTGGGGGAGGAGTTTAACCCCTCAGCGAGGCGTACCTCACTCTCCGCCCTCATCCTGAGGAGCAGCCGCAGGCTGCGTCGCGAAGGAGGATCCAGAGAACATTGGAGACGCCTCTCCTTCGAGACGGTCACTGCGTGACCTCCTCAGGATGAGGCTGTGGGTGCATTCCCACTGTCATTCCCGGCTGGAGCGCAGCGGGGAAGGGAATCCATGGCGCTACACTGGAGACTGGATCCCCCTCCCGGTCCTGACGGACCGTCGGGATGACAAGGGGTGTCTCAGAACGTCATCGCCGCAGCGTTGATGATTCCGGCGGACAGGGATGCTGCGCCGAGAAACAAGGCCGCCGCCATTTCGCCGGAGGCGATCCGCTGCGACAGGTTCGGCATGACGATGCGCACGAGCCAGTAGACGACGATCTGGACCGCCAGGGCGACGAGACCCCAGATCAGGCAATCGACGATGGTCTGGGAATGCACGATGGCGCTGGCGAGCGGCAGGGCGAAGCCCACGAGGCTGAAACCGAGCGAGGTCGCTGCCGAGATCACGTTCTGCCGGATCAGGGCGAACTCGTTATGCATGGTCGCCAGGGTGTAGATGGTGAGATAGAGCGCCACCAGAATGGTGGCGATGACGAAGAAAATCAGGAAATCGGGCAAGCCTGCCAGAGATGAAGTCACGATCTGTCCCCCTTGGATCGTTATCGAATCGCGTGCGGATTCGTTTTTGAGTCGTGCCCTATATTACGTTGCCTCGAAAGCAATCGCGACGCCCAAAGCGGCACTTGCCGGAACAACCAGCCTGCTTCCGATATGGGCATAGGGAATTTCGGCCGCATCGAGCCATTTCGCCTGCCTCTCGACATCCTCGATGCGGATGGCGAAGGCGACGAAGGACGGCTGCTCCATCTCGGCCTCGACGGAGCCGTAGACCTCGCCGGCGTCGTCCGGCGTCATGACGTCCAGATGCCCGCCCGCGAGACGATAGGACAGATCGTGCAGGGAAGGCTGGCTCGGCTTCACGCCGGTGAAGGACGAGAGAAAGCCCTCGTATCGCTCGGGGTCGGGCGCCGACAGGGCGACGACGCAGACATCCTCGGCCTTGTTGTCGTGGATCTGGAAGGCGGGATTCCAGAAGTTTTCCGGAAAGTGCTGCTGGCAGACGAAGAAGCCGGCGTGCGGTGCGTCCGCCGCCTCCGCGAAGGCGAGCGTGAAGGCGACCTTTATCTCTGAGCCGTCAGGCCGCCGACCCATCCGCTCGAAGAAGAACGGCTCGAACGCACCTATGCGTTTCTCGGCGAAGAGAGCAGCGTCGGCCTGCGCATCCTGGCTGTCGAGCACGAGCATCGCCAAGCCCTCGCGATGCTGTAGATAATCCCGAAGGAAGGCGCCGAAGCTGAACGCCCGGGGGGTATGAGGTGCAATTTCGGCCCCCTCCCCGACAGTGATCAGCTCGACGAACGAAGTGCGAAACTGAATCAGCCGGTTCTCGGTGCCCCAGGAATGGCGGTTGCGAGCGCCCACCTGGAAGCCGAGACGCTTATAGAACGACGCAGCCTTGTCGAGATCGCGGACGGCGACGACGAGATGGTCGATACGGCGGCTCATGCTACGCCCCTGTGATGCTTAGAGCATCGTGCGCAAAAGTGGATTCGGTTTTGCGGCAACACGATGCGCCATAAAGAGAATCTAGAGCGGAAGACGATTCCGTGAAATCGTCTTCCGCTCTAATGGCCGGGTCGAACCCGGCCATGACACATCAATATATTATCAAACCAGCCGGCTTTGCTCGACGGCGGCGTGGATGAAACTTTTGAAAAGCGGGTGCGGCTCGAAGGGTCGCGACTTCAATTCCGGATGATACTGGACGCCGATGAACCAGGGATGGTCCTCGTATTCCACGATCTCCGGCAGAATGCCGTCCGGAGACACGCCGGAGAAGCGCAGGCCCTTCCCCTCCAGACGGTCGCGGTAGGTCATGTTGACCTCGTAACGATGGCGATGGCGTTCGGAGATTTCCGTGCCGCCATAGATCTCGGCCACCTTGCTGCCCGGCTTGAGCGACGCCTGATAGGCGCCGAGCCGCATCGTGCCGCCGAGATCGCCGCCCGCCGCGCGCTTTTCCAGCTCGTTTCCGCGCAGCCATTCGGTGAGAAGGCCGACGACCGGCTCCGGGGTCGGTCCGAACTCGGTGGAGCTGGCATTCTCGATTCCAGCCAGCGACCGGGCGGCCTCGATCACGGCCATCTGCATGCCGAAGCAGATGCCGAAATAAGGCACCTTGCGCTCACGGGCGAAACGCGCGGCGCGGATCTTGCCCTCGGCTCCGCGCTGGCCGAAGCCGCCGGGCACCATGATGCCGTGAATTCCCTCCAGGAAAGGAGCCGGATCCTCGCGCTCGAAGATCTCGCTCTCGATCCAGTTGAGGTTGACCTTCACCTGATTGGCGATGCCGCCGTGATGAAGCGCCTCGATGAGCGACTTATAGGCGTCCTTGAGGCCCGTATACTTGCCGACGACGGCGATGTTGACCTCGCCCTCCGGGTTGTGGACCCGGCCGGAGATCCTGGTCCAGCGGCTGAGGTCGGGCGCAGGCGCGTTCTCGATGCCGAAGGCCGCCAGAACCTCGCTGTCGAGACCGGCCTCGTGATAGGCGAGCGGCACATCGTAGATGGAGGGCGCGTCCCGCGCCTCGATCACCGCCGTCTCGCGGACATTGCAGAACAGCGCGAGCTTGCGGCGCTCATCCCTCGGAATTTCGCGATCCGTGCGGCAGAGCAGGATATCGGGCTGGATGCCGATGGAGCGCAGCTCCGCGACGGAGTGCTGGGTCGGCTTCGTCTTCAGCTCGCCCGCGGAGGGAATGAAGGGCAGAAGCGTCAGATGGGTATAGATCGCCTGCCCGCGCTCGAGATCGTTGCCGAGCTGGCGGATGGCCTCGAAGAACGGCAGGCCCTCGATGTCGCCCACCGTGCCGCCGATCTCGACGAGCACGAAATCGAAGCCCTCGTTGCCGGTCAGCACGAAGTCCTTGATGGCGTTGGTGACATGCGGGATCACCTGGATCGTCGCGCCGAGATAATCCCCGCGCCGCTCCTTGGTGATGATGTCGAGATAGATCCGGCCGGTGGTGATGTTGTCGGCCTTGGTGGCCGGCACGCCGGTGAAGCGCTCGTAATGCCCGAGATCGAGATCGGTCTCGGCACCGTCATCGGTGACGAACACCTCGCCGTGCTGATAGGGACTCATCGTCCCCGGGTCGACGTTGAGGTAAGGATCGAGCTTGCGAAGCCGAACCTTGTAGCCGCGCGCCTGGAGAAGCGCTCCGAGGGCGGCCGAGGCCAAGCCCTTGCCGAGCGAAGACACCACGCCGCCGGTGATGAATACGTACCGCGTCATGGACCCCTATCCAAAATAATGGGCAGCCGATTCGCAAATGCGAAAGCGGCGCCACGATTGCCATCCACAAAAAGAGAGGGCCGGAAGTTCCGGCCCTGATCGTCCGATTACTGAGACTGAGGCACCTGCGGCGCCGCGGGGGCGGGAGCCGGAGTACCCGGCGCTTGCGCCGGAGGCTGACCGCCCTGCATGCGCTGAAGCTGCTCGAGGACGTTGCCGCCCTGCCCGCCCGCCGGAGCCTGCTGGCCTGCGGGTGCTGAGGTCGATGCGCCGTCGATGATCGAGCGCGGCGCGCCGCTATGGCCCGCCATGAGGGTCAGCGCGAGGCTCGTCAGGAAGAAGAGCCCGCCCAGAATCGCCGTCGTCCGGGTCAGGGCATTGGCCTGTCCACGGCCGGTCATGAAGCCGGAGACGCCGCCTCCGCCACCGCCGCCGAGTCCCATGCCGCCGCCCTCGGAGCGCTGCAGGAGAACCACGCCGATCAGCGCCAGGACTATGATCAGGTGGACAATGATGAGGACTGTTTGCATCGTTCCAAAAACCTCAAGCGGCCGCGCCGAAAGGCGTCAGCCGCTCGCATATGTCTCTTCGTTAAGGCGGGCTGTAGCATAGGTGTGCACGGGATCAAAGACCCGCAAGCACCCTTTTGCCGATTGATCAGCCGAGATAGGCCCCGGCAATGCCCAGAAAGTCCGCGGCGACGAGGCTGGCTCCGCCCACGAGGGCGCCGTCGACATTCTCCACAGCCATCAGCTCGGCCGCGTTCGAGGGCTTCACCGAGCCGCCATAGAGGATCCGGACTTTGCCATGCTCGGCCTTGCCGACCAGCCGCCGCAGTTCCTCGCGGATGACCGCATGCACCTCGGCCACATCGGCTGCGGTCGGGGTCAGGCCGGTTCCGATAGCCCAGACGGGCTCGTAGGCCACGACCAGGTTCCGGCTATTCGAGTCGGCGGGGATGGAGCCGCGCAGTTGCTTCTTCACCACGCTGAGGGTGCGTCCGGCCTCGCGCTCTTCCCTGGTTTCGCCGACGCAGACGATGGCCGTGAGACCGGCCCGGTGGGCCGCCAGCGCCTTGGCGCAGACATCGGCATCCTTCTCGCCATGGTACTGGCGGCGCTCGGAATGGCCGGCGAGAACATAAGTCGCACCCATATCGGCCAGCATCTCGGCGGAGACATCGCCCGTGAAGGCACCCGTTTCCTTGGGATGGCAATCCTGCGCACCGATGGCGACCCGCGAGCCGACCGCCATCACGGCGAACATGCCGACGAGGGTGGCCGGAGGGCAGATCGCCATGTCCACCTTGGCCTTCAGGCCCGGCGTATAACCCGCCTGGATCTCGTTCAGGACCTTGGCCGAAGACTTCAGCCCGTTCATTTTCCAGTTGCCCGCCACCAGCGGGCGCGGCCGATCGACGCTCATTCAGGCACTCCTGTCACGCTTGATAAGTTGGAACTAGCAGAGACTTAGAGCCTCTTTCAACCAGACTTGCCCTTTTCCCCGCGCCTCTGATCGGTTATCGCCGTCTCTAACGAGTTTTTACGAAGAACGGGTTCACAATGCTCAGAGGATTGCGCAACGCTGGTCAAAGCTTGGTCGGCAAGGTGATCATTGCCATCTTTTTTGGCCTCTTGATCCTCAGCTTCGCGATCTGGGGCATCGGCGACATCTTCCGCACGATGCCTCCGAGCACGGTCGCCCATGTCGGCAAGACCGACATCAGCGTCGAGGCGATGCGTACGGCCTATAACAATGAGCTCCAGCGGCTCGGACGCCAGTTCCGTACCGTTATCTCACCGGAACAGGCCCGGGCCTTCGGCATCGACCAGCAGGTCCTGTCCAATCTCGTGAACGAGGCGATCATGACCGAGGAGGCCAAAAAACTTGGCCTGAGCGTGTCCGATCAGCTCGTGGCCAGCTCGATCCTGGAAGATCCCGCATTGCGGGGGGCGGACGGACAGTTCAACCGTGCCCTCTTCGACCAGATGCTGCGCAACGCCTCCATGTCCGAGGCCGGTTTCGTACGCGAGCAGCGCAATGCCATGACGCGCATTCATCTCGCCGAGGCCATCGCGGGCGGCCTGACCGTGCCGAATGCGGCCCGCGAGGCACTGAACCGCTATACCAGCGAGCGCCGCGCCGCCTCCTACTTCGTCCTGACCCCGGCCATGGCGGGCGAGGTTCCGGCTCCGACCAACGACCAGCTCCAAAGCTTCTTCAACGAGCGCAGGGGCGCGTTCCAGGCGCCCGAATACCGTGCCCTGTCCGCCCTGGCGCTGGACGCCGCAGCAGCGGCCAAGCCGGAATCGGTCAGCGATGCCGATGCACGCCAGCGCTACGAGCAGGAAAAGGCCAAGTTCGGCACGCCCGAGCGCCGCACGATCCAGCAGATCGCTTTCCCCTCGCAGGAAGAGGCCGAGGCCGCCTTCAACAAGATCAAGGAGGGCGCGACCTTCGAGGCCGTCGCGGAAGAGCGCAATATTTCCCCGCAGGATCTTGAACTCGGCACTTTCACGAAGAGCGAAATGCTCGATCCGGCCGTGGCCGATGCGGCCTTCTCGATCGCGGAAGGTACCACTAGCGGCCCGGTCGCGGGCCGCTTCGGACCCGTTCTCGTACGGGTGACGAAGATCGAGCCCGAATCCGTCCGCCCGTTCGAGGATGTGGCGGGTGATATCCGCAAGGAAATCGCCCTGGCGAATGCAAAGACGCAGATCGAGCAGATCCACGATGCAATCGAGGACCTGCGTGCGAGCGCCCGTCCCCTGGCAGACATCGCCAAGGACAAGGGACTGACCCTCGTCCAGATCCCCGCAATCGACAACAAGGGCCTGGACAAGTCCGGCAATGCCGTCGCCCTGACCGACCGCGACGCTGTCGTGAAGGCGGCTTTCGCCTCGGATATCGGCGTCGACAACGAGCCCCTGCGGACCTCGGACGGCGGCTATGTCTGGTACGACGTCACCGGCATCGAACCCTCGCGGGAGAAGAGCCTTGACGAGGTCCGCGATCAGGTCGCCAATCTGTGGCGCGAGGACGAGATCGCCAAGCGTCTTGCCGACAAGGCCCGCGGCCTGACGGAGCGGCTGGACAAGGGCGAGGCCATCGAGACCGTCGCCCAGGAGGCCGGCGCTCCTGTGAAGAATGCCGCCGATCTTGCCCGTGCCACGGCCAAGGACGATCTGAGCGCCGATGCGGTCACCCGCATCTTCTCGGTTCCGGTCGGAAAGGCGGGCAACACGGCGACCGGCGTCGATACGCGTGCGGTATTCAAGGTTGCGTCCGCGACCGTCCCGCCGCTCGTCACCACCACGCCGGAAGCCCAGCGCCTCGAGACTCAGCTCCGCAACGGCATGGGCGACGATCTGATCAACGAGTACATCGCCCAGATCCGGAAGGACCTCGGCGTCACCATCAACCAGCAGGCGCTGCGTCAGGCGACGGGCGGCGAACTCTGAGCCGATGAGCATCACGCCGGATTTCGAGACTTTCGCCAAGGCTTACGACGCGGGCGAGGCGGGCGTGCTTCGCACCACGCTCGTCGGCGACCTGCTGACGCCGGTCGCGGCTTTCCTCAAGCTGCGGCACGGCCGGAAGGGTTCCGCTTTTCTGCTGGAATCGGTCGAGGGCGGCACCGTCCGCGGCCGCTTCTCGATGATCGGGCTCGATCCGGATCTCGTCTGGCGCTGCCAGGACGGCGTGGCGGCGCTCGACCGCCAGGCCCTGAACCATGCCCGGCAGTTCGAAACGGATAGCCGCCCGCCGCTGGAAAGCCTGCGCGCGCTCATTGCGGAGAGCGCCCTGCCACTCGGGGAGGAACTCCCGCCCATGGCGGCGGGCCTGTTCGGCTATCTCGGCTACGACATGGTGCGCCTCATGGAGCGCCTGCCCGAGCCGAACCCGGACGTGCTGAACGTGCCGGACGCCATTCTCATCCGCCCCACCGTCATGGTGGTGTTCGACGCGGTGAAGGACGAGATCTCGCTCATCACGCCCGTGCGGCCCCAGAAAGGCGTTGCCGCCAAGGCCGCCTTCGAGACGGCTCTGGCGCGGCTCGACGAGGTGGGCCGGGCGCTGGAATATCCTCTGCCGATCGATGACCGCACCGATCCGAGCAGGATCGATTTCGAACCTCCGGTGTCCAACACCACGCCGGAAGAGTTCAAGGAGATGGTCGCGAAGGCGAAGGAATATATCCGCGCCGGCGACATCTTTCAGGTCGTGCTCTCGCAGCGCTTCGAGGCGGCCTTCCCCCTGCCCGCCTTTGCCCTTTACCGTTCGTTGCGGCGGGTCAATCCGGCACCGTTCCTCTGCTATCTCGATTTCGAGGATTTTCAGATCGTCTGTTCCTCGCCCGAAATTCTCGTGCGCGTCAGGGACGGCAAGGTCACGATCCGCCCCATTGCCGGAACCAGACCGCGCGGCGCGACGGCGGCGGAAGACCGCGCCCACGCGGAAAGCCTGCTCGCGGACCAGAAGGAACGGGCCGAGCATCTGATGCTGCTCGATCTCGGGCGCAACGATGTGGGCCGGGTCTCGGAAATGGGCTCGGTCGAGGTGACGGATTCGTTCTTCCTCGAATTTTACAGCCAGGTGATGCACATCGTCTCGAACGTGGAGGGGCGTCTCGACAGGAAGTTCGACGCTCTCGAAGCGCTCGTCGCGGGCTTCCCCGCCGGCACGGTCTCCGGTGCGCCGAAAGTGCGCGCCATGCAGATCATCGACGAGCTGGAGAAGCACAAGCGCGGTCCTTACGCCGGCTGCATCGGCTATTTCGGGGCCAATGGCGAAATGGATACCTGCATCGTGCTGCGCACCGCCCTGGTGAAGGATGGCCGCATGGCCGTGCAATCGGGCGCGGGCATCGTCTACGATTCCGATCCCGCCTCCGAGCAGCAGGAATGCATCAACAAGGCGAAGGCCCTCTTCCGCGCGGCGGAGGATGCGGTACGTTTCGCCAGCCGGGCGAGGTTCGGACAATGAGCAGAGCGGCAACGCTTCCCTTGACCGCGCCCGGTGCTTACGCAAACGTCGTGACGTCATGACCCGCGTTCTTGTAATCGACAATTACGACAGCTTCACCTGGAATCTGGTGCATCTCGTCGCGCCGCTCGCTTCCTCGGTAGAAGTGGTGCGCAACGACGCCGTGACCACGGACGACATTCTCGCCTCTCCGCCCGATGCCATCGTGCTCTCGCCCGGCCCCTGCACTCCCAATGAGGCGGGCATCTGCCTCGACCTCGTGATGCGGGCGGGCTCGCAGATCCCCACCTTCGGAGTCTGCCTCGGCCTGCAGACCATCGGCCAGGTCTATGGCGGCACGGTCCTGCGCGCGCCCCTGCCCATGCATGGCAAGGTGTCCGAGGTGGAACATCGCGGCGAGACGATCTTTCGCGGCATCAATAGGCCGTTCAAGGCCACGCGCTACCATTCCCTCATCGTCGACCGGGAAACCTGCCCGGCCGATCTCGCGGTGACCGCCGAGACGGGCGACGGCCTCATCATGGGCCTGTCGCACCGCTCGCTTCCGGTGCACGGGGTGCAGTTCCATCCCGAAAGCATCCTGTCGGAGCACGGCGTCACCATCATGCGCAACTTCTTCGATCTGGCAGCCTCCTGGAATGCCAAGCATCGACCGGGCCGTGACAGCAGCCCCCAAGCCGGGCATTGAGAACCTATGGAATCCTTCAAATCCTATCTCGCCAAGGTTGCCACCGGCGCGTCTCTGACGCGCGAAGAGGCGCGCTCGGCCTTCGATGATATTCTATCCGGCGAGGTGACGCCCGCCCAGAGCGGCGCCTTCCTCATGGCGCTCCGGGTGCGCGGCGAAGCGCTCGACGAAATCGTCGGCGCGGTCTCGGCCATGCGCGGGCGGATGCTCAAAGTAAAGGCGCCCGAAAACGCCATCGACATCGTCGGCACGGGCGGCGACCATTCCGGCAGCTACAACATCTCGACGCTGGCCGCGATCATCGTCGCGGGAGCGGGCGTGAAGGTCGCCAAGCACGGCAACCGCGCCGCCTCCTCCAAATCCGGTACGGCGGACGTGCTCGCGGCGCTCGGCGTGAAGCTCGGCCTTGATCCGGAAGGGCTGGAGCGCTGCCTGAAGGATGCCGGCCTGTGCTTCATGTTCGCCCAGACCCACCATGCCGCCATGCGCCACGTGGCGCCCGTGCGTGTGGAGCTCGGCACCCGTACGATCTTCAACCTGCTCGGCCCGCTCTCGAACCCGGCGACCGTCTCCCGCCAGCTTCTCGGCGTCTTTTCAGAGACTTGGCTCGAGCCTCTCGCCCAGGTCATGAAGGAACTCGGCGCGAAGAAGGTCTGGGCCGTGCACGGCTCGGACGGGCTCGACGAGATGACCACCACCGGCCCGACCTTTGTGGCTGCCCTGGAAAACGGCACGATCCGTCGCTTCACCGTGACGCCGGAAGAAGTCGGCCTGCCTTTGGCGAAGCTGGAGGACCTGAAGGGCGGCGCGCCGGAGCATAATGCGGCCCAGCTCCGCGCCGTTCTGGAAGGCGCCCGCATTCCCTATCGCGATGTAGCCCTGCTCAATGCCGCCGCCTCCCTCGTGATCGCCGACGAGGCCGCGAACCTGCGCGAGGGCATCGACCGCGCGTCCCGCGCTCTCGACAGCGGCGCGGCGAAGGCTACCCTGGAGCGCCTGATCGAAGCTTCGAACGCTTGAAAGCCGAGAGCCATCATGAGCGACGTCCTCGCCCGCATCGAAGCCTATAAGCGCCAGGAGATCGCCGCCGCCAAGGCCGCGATTCCGCAAGCGGAGATCGAGCGGCGGGCTCACGAAGCCCCGGCCCCGCGCGGCTTCGCGGCAGCCATCGAGCGCCATCTCGCGGAAGGCCGTCCGGCCCTGATCGCGGAAGTGAAGAAGGCAAGCCCCTCCAAGGGCCTCATCCGCGCCGATTTCGACCCGCCCTCCCTTGCGAAGGCTTATGCCGAAGGTGGCGCGACCTGCCTCTCGGTTCTCACCGACGAGCCCTCGTTCCAGGGCAAGCCGGAATATCTGGCGCAGACGCGTGAGGCGTCCGGCCTCCCGGCCCTGCGCAAGGATTTCATGTTCGAGCCCTATCAGGTCTACGAGGCCCGTGCCTGGGGCGCGGACTGCATCCTTGTGATCATGGCGAGCGTCACGGATGAACAGGCCCGCGCGCTCATCGATACGGCGCATGGGCTTGGCATGGATGTCCTCGTCGAGGTGCACGACCGCGCGGAACTCGACCGGGCCCTGCCGCTCGGCACGAAGCTCGTCGGCATCAACAACCGAAATCTTCGCACCTTTGAGGTCTCGCTCAGCGTCAGTGAGGAGCTTGCGCCCCTGATCCCGTCCGACCGCATCGTCGTGGGCGAGAGCGGCATCTTCACCCTGCAGGATATCGAGCGGCTGGAGAAAGTCGGCATCCGCACCTTCCTGGTGGGCGAGAGCCTGATGCGGCAGGCGGATGTCACCGCCGCGACGCGGCGTCTCCTGTTCGGCGAAGCGGCATGACGAACCTGACGCATCTCGATGCGGCGGGCGAGGCCAACATGGTCGACGTCTCGGCCAAGGACGTGACGAGCCGCAGCGCCATCGCGGAAGGCGCGGTGGTCATGCTGCCCGAAACGGTGGAGCTGATCCGCCAGGGCGATGCCAAGAAAGGCGATGTGCTCGGCACTGCGCGGCTTGCCGGCATCATGGCCGCAAAGCGCACCCATGAGCTGATCCCGCTCTGCCACCCTCTCCTCATCTCGAAGGTGAAGGTCGACTGCATTCTCGACGAGAGCCTTCCCGGCGTGCGTGTGACGGCGGAGGTGAAGGTGTCGAGCCACACTGGGGTCGAGATGGAGGCGCTGACCGCCGTCTCGGTCGCCTGCCTGACGATCTACGACATGGTGAAGGCCGCCGACCGGGGCATGCGGATCGAGAATATCCGCCTGCGCATGAAGAGCGGCGGGCGCTCGGGGCACTACGAAGCCCCGTAAGAAATCCCTTGGGAGGCCTGGCATGAGCCTGATTTCCGTCGAGGAGGCCTTGAGCCGTATTCTGGCTGGCATTCCGGGCCCCGTGGAGAGCAAGCGCGTGCCGCTTTCTGCCTGCGCCGGCAGGACGCTTGCCGAGGATGTCGTCGCATTGCGCGATCAACCGCCCTTCCCGGCCTCCGCCATGGATGGCTATGCCTTGCGCAGCGCCGATTCTCCGCAAGCCCCCTCGACCCTGACGGTGATCGGAACGAGCGCCGCGGGCCATCGCTTCCATGGGACTGTCGGAGCAGGGCAAGCCGTGCGGATCTTCACCGGCGCGCCCGTGCCGGAAGGCGCCGATGCCGTCATCCTCCAAGAGGATGCACAAGCCCATGGCGACCGGGTGACGATCACCGAAGCGCCACGCCCGCAACGGCATATCCGCCCTGCCGGCCTCGATTTCAAAGCCGGCGAAGCCCTGCTCCATGTGGGTCGCCGGCTCGATGCCCGCCATATCGCCCTTGCCGCCGCCATGGGTCATGGTGCGTTGAATGTGCGCCGCAGACCACGGGCCGCCCTCCTCGCCACCGGGGACGAACTGGTGCGACCCGGAGAGGAGGCCGGTCCCGATCAGATCACGGCCTCCAGCCTTCCGGCGACGGCGCTCATGGTCGAGAAGGCCGGCGGCGAGCCGATCGATCTCGGCATCGCCCACGATACGCTCGAATCGCTGGAAGAGCGGATCCAGGCAGCCCTGGACGCGCAAGCAGACATCCTCGTGACCCTCGGCGGCGCTTCGGTCGGCGAGCACGATCTGGTGCAGAAGGCTCTCGCGCGGCAAGGCATGTCCCTCGGGTTCTGGCGTGTCGCCCTGAAACCCGGCAAGCCGCTGATGCACGGAAGGCTGGGATCGACGCTGTTGCTCGGGCTGCCGGGTAATCCCGTTTCCTCCCTCGTCTGCAGCGTCCTGTTCCTGATCCCAGCGATCCGTGCGCTTTGCGGCGATCCGCAGGCAGGCGCGGATCCGACGGAGACCGCCCTTCTCGGAACCGACCTTCCCGCTAACGGCGACCGGCAGGACTACATGCGCGCCAGCCTGTCGGGCCAGGAGATCGAGACGGAAACGGGTCGTCTGACCATTTCCGTGGCAACGCCTCATGCCCGGCAGGATTCGTCCATGCTGGGTATCCTCGAACGCTCGGACGCTCTCCTCGTCAGGCCCCCGCAGGCTCCGGCGACCGCCGCCGGCTCGCCTTGCAGAATCGTCCGTCTCGGCCGATTTTGCTGAAACTTCCCTCACCCAGCGTAGCCATGGCTTGCAGAACACAGCAGGAACAGCTAACCTGTTCCTGCTTTGTTTCAGAATCGCTCCCGTGCGGAGCAGTAAGGGCCAGCCATGCTGACGCGTAAACAGCACGAATTGCTCCGCTTCATTCATGAGCGGCTGCGGGAATCCGGTGTTCCGCCATCCTTCGACGAGATGAAGGATGCTCTCGATCTCAAGTCCAAATCCGGCATCCACCGCCTCATCACGGCGCTCGAGGAGCGCGGCTTCATTCGCCGCCTGCCGAATCGGGCCCGTGCCCTCGAAGTGATCCGCCTGCCCGAAACCGTCGGGGCCACAGCCGGCGGCCAGAAGCGCTTCACGCCGAGCGTGGTCGAGGGAGGACTCGCCGCCCGCGCCAAGGCTGCGCCTGCGCCGGTCGCGGACGAAAGAGTGCGGGATCTCTCGATCCCCGTCATGGGCCGGATCGCGGCCGGTACGCCGATCTCGGCAATCCAGAACCGCAGCCATTCGATCACCCTCTCCAATGACTTCCTCAGCCAAGGCGAGCATTACGCTCTCGAGGTGCGCGGGGATTCGATGGTCGAGGCCGGCATTCTCGACGGCGATCTGGTGGTGATCCGCAAGCAAGACACGGCCAATACGGGCGATATCATCGTGGCCCTCATCGACGAGGAGGAGGCGACGTTGAAGCGTTTCCGCCGCCGCGGCTCCTCGATTGCGCTCGAAGCCGCCAATCAGGCCTACGAGACGCGCGTGCTCGGCCCCGACCGGGTCAAGATCCAGGGCAAGCTCGTCAGTCTGGTTCGTCGCTACTGATCTCTTCCTCGGGGAGTTCCTGGGGAAGATCCTGCTCGGGAACCGGCCGCGCCTTCTGCGGACGATGCTGAACCGGTGCGGACCCGGCGCGAGTTTCAGGAATTGTCACGGCGACGACTTCGCTGCCCTTGCGCACGGAGCGGATTTCGATCGTGGCGTCGTCCCGGAAACGGATCGCCGTTGCACCCCGGGCGGAAAGAGCCTCCCGGTCGAGCAGCAGGCTCGCCTGACATCGCGAGGGCGCTTTGAGTCGCGTGATGACGATTGCGGCGCGGCGGCAATCCTCCTCGAAGGCCGATAGATCATGAACAAAGGCGATCATTCGTTTGCCTTTGCCCTCGACAATGCATCCGGACCTGTCACAGCGGGCATTGCGCCGCAAGGAGGCGTCGTCGGCGTTTCGTCCGTCGCCATCGGCGCGAAGCCATTGTTCCGTGACGAATTGCGATGTCCTGCCGACGACGGTGAGGTTTCCGTCGCTGGCCCGGATCGCAGCGCCCGCCCCCTCCCGGTCTACGAAGATATCGGCGCGGTTCGGAGCGGCGAAGGCAAGGCCCGCCCCTACCGGAATTACCGCGAGCCAGCGTAAGGAAGACGCGGAAAGGGTCAGGATCAGGAGGGCTGCGCTCAGCAATGCCAATGCCCCGACGCTCAGGGCCGGGACGACCATGATCGAGCCGCTGAGACCGCCGACCCAGGCCGAGACGTCGAGCACGTGGTTCACGGCAAATCCCATGATCTGCCAGATGGGGCGATCGAGACCGAACGGATAAGCCAGCACGCCCAGCACCGCCGACGGCATGACCACGAGGGACACGAGCGGCAGGGCCAGGGCGTTTCCGATCAGGCCATAGGGATTGAGCGTCTGGAAATGGTAGGCCGAGAAGGGCGCGGTGGCGATGCTGGCGACGAGCGTTGTGGTGACGAGCCCGAGCGCATTCTGCACCATCCAGAGAAACCCTTTTTCCAGGGTGCCGCCGGGCCGTCCCTCGAAGCCTTTCCATGTCATGAGGGGCACGAAGGTCGTCAGGGCGGCGACGGCGCCGAAGGACATCTGGAAGCTCGGGCCAAGGAGTGCCTCCGGCTCCCGTGCGAGCACGATGAGCGCAGCGACCGACAGGTTGCGGATGCTGAGCGCCGGCCGGTCGGCCAGAATGGCCCCGAACATGACGAGGGTCATGATCAGGGAACGCTCCGTGGCCACGTCCGAGCCCGAAAACACGCAATAGCCGGTCGCGCCGGCCATAGCGGCGACGGCCGCGATCTTCTTGACCGGCCAGAGCAGAACGAGGGCCGGAGCGAGGGCGAGAAACGCGCGGGCGAGCCAGAAGAACGTGCCCGCAGCCAGCACCATGTGCAGGCCGGAAATGGAAACGATGTGATAGATTCCGGCCGCGCGCAGCACATCGTTCGTCGGCTCACCGATAAGCCCCCGCTTGCCGGTGACGAGGGCGGCGCCCACGCCACCAGCCGGGCCGCCGATGGAAGAAGCGATGCGCTGTGTCAGGGTATTCCGCGCCTCGTCGATCTTCGCTGCCAGCCACAATGACCATGAAGGCTGCTCCGGTGAAGTGACCCTCCGGACCGGGCCGACAAGCGAGCCGACCGCGCCGATCCCTTTGAAATACGCATCGCGCCCGAAATCGTAGCCACCCGGCCAAGCCGGTTGCGGGGGCGGAAGCAGGCGGGCCTTGGTCTCGATGAACTGCCCCGCCGCGAGCCCCTCCCCGTTCCGCACGCTCACCCGCACGATCCTCGGCCTGTCAGACTCCGCCACACCCTTCATCTCGGCGATACGCAGGAGCAGCCGCTTCCCCTCCGGCCTGTCCTCCACCGCTTCGATGAAACCCGAAACGGGGGTGATCGTCATGCGGGCGAGAACCGGAGCCGCAACACTCCTCGTGCGGATGGCACCAGCCGAAAATCCGGCAAACAGAGCGGCAAGCCCGATCATAATCGCCAGGGCCGCGAGGCTCCGGCGCAGGAGGAAGGCCGCCACTACGCACAGCATCAAGCCGCCGAGCGGCGCCCAGAGAACCGGCTGCCCTTCGGCCTGAAAAAACAGGACGATGCCGAGCCCGAAACAGACCGCAATCCAGGGAAATAATCGGCGCTGCTCGATCTCGCGGGACAGGCCCTGCGCCAGAAAGCCCTGCCAGTCGGGAACGGCCCAGGGAAACGCGAACGGGCGGCCTTGAGGCAACGCCAAGGCCCGCGCGAAAAGGCGCGGCATTGGGCGCAATAGGGGGAGACCGTGTCTTCTGTCGCTCTCGGCCATCGGTTCGGCTTAACGTCGGAGTGGTTTACATGGTAGACGACCCCACGTTTCGGCCAAGTCCACCCTGTGGATTGAGTCGAACCCGCTTTGGGCCTTCGATCCGCCCTGAACTTTCTTCGATGTAAGGTTTTTCCGCCGATGACCGTCGTCACCCGTTTTGCCCCGTCTCCCACCGGCTTCCTGCATATCGGTGGAGCGCGCACGGCCCTGTTCAACTGGCTCTATGCCAAGCGGCATGGAGGCAAGATGCTGTTACGCATCGAGGACACGGATCGGGAACGTTCGACGGAAGCCGCCATCCAGGCCATTCTCGATGGATTGCAATGGCTCGGGCTCGATTGGGACGGGGACGTCGTCTATCAGTTCTCCCGCGCCGCCCGGCACAAGGAGGTGGCGGAATCCCTGCTGGCGCAGGGCCGCGCCTATTATTGCTATGCGTCTCCGCAGGAGCTGGAGGAGATGCGCGAGACCGCCCGCAGCGAGGGCCGTCCCATGCGCTATGACGGCCGCTGGCGCGACCGCGATCCATCAGAGGCGCCGGCCGGCGTCAAGCCCGTCATCCGCCTGAAGGCGCCGCTCGAGGGCGAGACGGTGGTCGAGGACGAAGTCCAGGGCCGCGTGGTCTGGCAGAACAAGGATCTGGACGATCTCGTCCTCCTGCGCTCCGACGGAACGCCGACCTATATGCTCGCGGTCGTGGTCGACGATCACGACATGGACGTGACGCATGTCATTCGTGGCGACGATCACCTCACCAACGGCGCCCGGCAAACGCAGATCTACAACGCTCTCGGCTGGAATGTGCCGAAAATGGCGCATATCCCCCTCATCCATGGCCCGGACGGCGCCAAGCTGTCGAAGCGTCACGGCGCCCTCGGCGTCGAGGCCTATCGCAGCATGGGCTATCTGCCCGCAGCCCTGCGCAATTATCTCGTGCGCCTCGGCTGGAGCCACGGCGACCAGGAGATCTTCTCCACCCAGGAGATGATCGACGCCTTCGATCTTTCCAGCGTCGGCCGCTCTCCTGCCCGTTTCGATTTCGCCAAGCTCGAGAATCTCAACGGGCTTTACATGCGCCAGAGCGACGACAAGGAGCTGGTGGATGCCCTGGAGCAGCTTCTGCCGGAGCTCGGCGGCGATGAGCATCATCTCGGCCGCACCTTTACCCCGGCGCTGCGTGCAAAGCTGGTCGCGGCCATGCCGGGGCTGAAGGAGCGCGCCAAGACCCTCGTGGAGTTGCTCGACAGCGCCTATTATCTCTACGCCCAGCGCCCGCTGCACCTGGACGAGAAGGCAGCAAGTCTCCTGACCGATGGGCGCGCGAGGCTCGCAGGGATCGACCAGAAATTGGCGGCGATCGGCGAATGGACGCCCCAGAATGTGGAGGCCGTGGTGCGCGAGCATGCCGAGGCCGTGGGAGCGAAATTGGGACAAGTCGCTCAACCTCTCCGCGCAGCCATGACCGGCCGCGCCACCTCCCCCGGCCTGTTCGATGTCATGGCCGTGCTGGGCAAGGATGAAACACTAGCACGGCTTCACGACCAATTGAGCGCTGCGCCTGCTGCATAGCAGGCGCACTCACCTTTAGACGTGCTTGCCCCCTCCATACGGATAAGCTACCCAACCCCCATCCTCCTACCGACCGGCGACCTCGGTACGGCAGCTCGCACGGAGACACCTTCTCCAAAGCCCTGGCTGCCCTAGGTTATGCCCGGCCTCTTGTTGAAAGGGCGAAGACGCATGAGCTCCAATTCCTGCACGCTCAC
Source organism: Microvirga sp. 2TAF3 (assembly GCF_052114965.1). Taxonomy (NCBI): domain Bacteria; kingdom Pseudomonadati; phylum Pseudomonadota; class Alphaproteobacteria; order Hyphomicrobiales; family Methylobacteriaceae; genus Microvirga; species Microvirga sp. 2TAF3. The sequence goes on from NZ_JBFRFT010000005.1 coordinate 79,702, forward strand.
CGTGGACGATAAGTCGGTCGAAATGCCGGTGAAGCACGGCACTCTCGGCCCAAGTGTGATCGACATTTCCAAGCTCTACAGCCAAACGGGAATGTTCACCTACGACCCGGGCTTCACCTCGACGGCGAGCTGCGAGTCGAAGATCACCTATATCGACGGTGATGAAGGCGTCCTGCTCTATCGCGGCTATCCGATCGAGCAGCTCGCCGAGCACGGCGACTTCCTGGAGACCTGCTACCTGCTGCTCTACGGCGAGTTGCCGACCGCCGCGCAAAAGGCCGATTTCGATTACCGCGTCACGCGCCACACCATGGTGCACGACCAGATGAACCGGTTCTTCCAGGGCTTCCGCCGCGATGCGCATCCGATGGCGATCATGGTCGCCTCGGTCGGCGCGCTCTCGGCCTTCTATCACGACTCGACCGACATCTCGGATCCGCAGCAGCGCATGATCGCGTCCATGCGCATGATCGCCAAGATGCCGACCCTCGCGGCCATGGCCTACAAGTACTCCATCGGCCAGCCCTTCGTGTATCCGCAGAACGATCTCGACTATACCTCGAACTTCCTGCGCATGTGCTTCGCGGTGCCGTGCGAGGAATACAAGGTCAATCCGGTGCTCTCGCGGGCGCTGGATCGCATCTTCATCCTGCACGCCGACCATGAGCAGAACGCCTCGACCTCGACGGTGCGTCTCGCCGGCTCCTCGGGCGCCAATCCCTTCGCCTGCATCGCCGCCGGCATCGCGTGCCTGTGGGGGCCCGCCCATGGCGGCGCCAACGAGGCAGCCCTGAAGATGCTGGAGGAAATCGGCACGCCCGACCGCATTCCGCAATACATCGCCAAGGCCAAGGACAAGAACGATCCGTTCCGCCTGATGGGCTTCGGCCACCGGGTCTACAAGAACTACGACCCGCGCGCCCGCATCATGCAGAAGACCACGCACGAGGTGCTCAACGAGCTTGGCATCAAGGACGATCCGCTCCTCGACGTCGCCGTGGAGCTCGAGCAGATCGCGCTCAAGGACGAGTACTTCCTCGAGAAGAAGCTCTACCCGAATATCGACTTCTATTCGGGCATCACCTTGAAGGCGATGGGCTTCCCGACCTCAATGTTCACGGTGCTGTTCGCGCTCGCCCGCACGGTCGGCTGGATCGCCCAGTGGAGCGAGATGATCGAGGATCCGTCCCAGCGCATCGGCCGCCCGCGCCAGCTCTATACCGGCGCGCCGCAGCGCGACTACATCACGGTCGCCCAGCGGGGGTAAGATCATCCGATAACGGACACGAGAAAGGGGCCGAAAGGCCCCTTTTATTTTTCCATTTGGTCAATCGTACTCACCGCCGTCATGGCCGCACTTGTTGCGGTCGCCCACGTCTTGGAACCATCGCGCTCAAAAGGCGTGGATGCCCGGGACGAGCCCGGGCATGACGCGTAGGGTCAGGCGCGTTTCGCCCTCAAAACCTCGCCCACGATCCTTGCCGCCCGCTCGCTCGGCGCCTCGTCGCCGATGCGCATCAGCCCGTCGAGACGCTGGAGCGCTTCCTCCTGCCGCTGCCGCTCGGGCGTGTCGGAGAAGAGCGGGAGAACGGCATCCGCCAGCTTCTCGGGCGTGCAATCCCACTGGATCAGCTCCGGGATGACATTCTCGCCGAGCACGAGATTGGTGAGGACGATGGACGGCGCCTTGATGAGGTATTTGAGAACTTCCTCGATCTTCGACACCCGGTAGGCCACCACCATCGGAACCCCAGAGAGCCCAAGTTCCAGGGTCACCGTGCCCGATGCGGCAAGGGCCGCATCCGCCGCGCGGAAGGCCGCCCACTTGGCGGCCTCGCCCTGCACGATGGCTGGCTTCACGCTCCATGCCTCCGCCCGCTGCCGGATCTCGCCGGCAAGGTGCGGAACGGCGGGAATGGTCACCTCGAAAGGACGCGGCGAGTGCTCCTTCAGGAGCGCGAGCGCCTGCCCGAACGGCTCCATGAGCCGGCTGACCTCGGACCGGCGGCTGCCGGGCAGCACAAGGAGTCTCAAAGGCGAGCTCTCACGCGCGCCGCGTTCCCCCGCCGCCGGGCGGATCTCGTCCAGGCGTTCGATCAGTGGGTGGCCGACATAAGTTGTCGGCGGGCCGCCAAGCCGGCGATGCGCCTCCGGCTCGAAGGGCAGAAGCGCCAGCAGATGATCCACATAGGCGCGCATCTTCGGCGCGCGGCCGGGCCGCCAGGCCCAGACGGAGGGGCTGACATAATCGACAATGGGGATCTGCGGCGCGCGCGCGCGCACCGCCTTCGCAACGCGGTGAGTGAAATCCGGGCTGTCGATGATGACCAGCATGTCAGGCCTCGCGGCCACGACCGCATCGGCCGTCATGCGGATCCGCCGAAGGATCGTCGGCAGACGGGCGATGACGGCGGAGAAGCCCATGACGGCGATGTCTTCGAGCGGAAACAGACTCCTCAGCCCTTCCCGCTCCATGGCGTGGCCGCCGACGCCGCCGAAGCGGGTGCGTTCGGTTCCCAAGCGCGCTTTCAGCGAACGCATGAGCTTCGCGCCGAGCTGGTCTCCCGATTCCTCGCCCGAGACGATCCAGATCGTCAGCGGCTTCACATCATCCACGACCGGACTCCATCCAGGGCAGCTCGACGGCGGTCAGGAACAGCCCGAGGCGATCCGCGAGCGCAAGGGTTATCTCCTGATCGAGGATCAGGGTCGAACCTGCGCCAACGGCAATGCCGGAAAGCCCTGCCCTGGCCGCTTCCGCGACCGTACGCGGCCCGATGGCCGGCATGTCGACGCGCAGATCCTGCCCGCGCTTGGCAGCCTTGATCAGCACGCCGCCCTCCCGGCGACGGCGGAACCCGAGCCAGGATTGGCGCAGCTTCATCACCCGCCGCAGCATCCTGTCGGTGCCTTCGGGCCCTTCGATCGCCAGAACATGCTCGCGCGCGACGATGGCGGCTTGGCCGATATCGAAAGCGGAGAGCGACGAGAGCAGGTCGAGGCCGACCGCGACCGCCCGCGCATCGTCCTCGCCCGGCGCGAGCTTGCCGCGAAGGGTCGGGGGCGCGACGAGGCCGGGGGCCAGCTCATGGGCGCCGACGACCCGGTATCCGCGCTCTTCCAGAAGCATGACCGCGCCGCGCAGAACCTGATCGTCCCCGCGCGCGATGACCTCCTTCACCTCCTGCCGGTTTCGCAGAAGCGAATAGGCGCCGAGCAGCGCCGAAAAGCCCGGGCGGCGAACGGCGCCGACCAGGGCCACGGCCCGAGGCTGCCATCGGTCGAGCGTGCCCATGATGGTCTTGAGATCGAGGAGGTCGGCGCTCGCATCGGCGCGGCGGCGCAATTCGGGCGCGGCAAAGCCTCGAAAGGCCAGGACACGGCGATCCTGTCCCATCCTCTCGAGATGCTCCACGAGTTGGATGGGAAGCTGCCCGGACCCTGCGAGTATCGCGATCGGGCCGTTTCCTTGCATCAGGCCGAACCGACGGGATCCCGCGGCGTGCAGATCGCCCGATCCTTGCCCTCGCGGATGAAGTCGAGGATTTCATGGACGAACGGATGCGTCGCGAATTCCGCGGCCACGTCCTCGACCCGCTCGGACAATGTGCCCTCATCGGCGAAAAGCAGCCGATAGGCGCGCCGGATGTCATGAATCTGCTCGCGGGTGAAACCGCGCCGACGCAGGCCGATGATGTTGAGGCCGGCCAGATGCGCCCGGTTCCCCATGGCCATGCCATAGGGAATGAGGTCATTCTCGAGGCCGGACATTCCGCCGACGAAGGCATGGGAGCCCACGCGCGCGAACTGGATGACCGCCGAACCGCCACCGAAGATCACATAATCGCCCACCGTCACATGGCCGGCGAGCATCACGTTGTTGGACAGGATCACGTCGTTGCCGACATGGGTATCGTGCCCGACATGGGAGTTGGCGAGGAATGTGCAACGGTCGCCGACGACGGTCCTGAGGCCGCCGCCTTCGGTGCCGGGATTCATGGTCACGCCCTCGCGGATCATGCAATCCGCGCCGATGGTCAGCGTGGACGCCTCGCCGCGATATTTCAGATCCTGCGGAATATGGCCGATGGATGCGAAGGGAAAAATGCGCGTGCGCGGCCCGATATTCGTCCGGCCGGCGACCGCCACGTGGCTGACGAGATGACAGCCCTCCCCGAGCACCACCTCGGAGCCGACCATACAGAACGGACCGATCTTGACGCCGGCGCCGATCGTGGCGCCGTCCTCGATGACCGCCGTCGGGTGAATCACAGTTTCCATCAGTCCATCACCAGCATGGCGCTGACTTCCGCCTCGCAGACGATATTGCCGTCCACCTTCGCCTCGCCCCTGTACCACCACATGTTGCGGCGGTTATTGAGCTTTCTCATATGAAACTCGACCCGGTCGCCCGGCTCGACGGGCTTGCGGAACTTGACCTTGTCGATGGTCATGAAAAAGACCTGCTTCGGCTTTGCCTGCTGCGCAATCTTGGAAGCCACGCAGATCGCGCCGGCCGTCTGCGCCATGCCCTCGATCAGATAGACGCCCGGAAAGATCGGCCGCGACGGGAAATGCCCGGTGAATTGCGGCTCGTTGAACGTGACGTTCTTGATGCCGATGCAGGAATTGTCGCCATCGATCTCGACGATCCTGTCGACCAGAAGAAACGGATACCGATGCGGCAACAGATCGAGAATCTGCATGATATCGGCTGTCTGAAGCGTGATAGGCGCTTCGCTCATGTCATAAACTCCGGGTACTTCAAGATGTCTTCACGTGTCGGAAGACATACCGTCGTTGGTGGCGGAATCGCCGGAATCGCTTTGCGATGCAAGCTTTTTCAGAGCGATGATCTCACGGAACCACTCCCGCATGGGGCGGGCCGGGGTGCCGCCCCAACGGGCACCGGGAGGCACATCCCCGTTGACGGCGCTGGTCGCAGCGATCTGCGCGCCCATCCCGATCCTGACATGGCCTTTTACGGCGACCTGACCGCCAAGGGCCACAAAATCCTCGATGGTGGTGGAGCCGGCGATTCCGACCTGGGCCACGATCACGCAATGGCGGCCGATCACCACGTTGTGGGCGATCTGGACCAGATTATCGATCTTCGTGCCCTCGCCGATCACCGTATCGCGGCTCGCGCCCCGGTCCACCGTCGTGTTGGAGCCGATTTCCACGTCGTCCTGAATGATGACGCGTCCCACCTGGGGGACCTTCAGATGTCCCTGCGGCCCCATGGCGAATCCGAATCCATCCTGGCCGATGCGAGCGCCGGGATGGAGAATGACCCTGTTGCCAATGAAGGCATGGGACACGGTCACATTCGCACCGATGGAGCAATCCCGCCCGATCTTGACCTGCGGACCGATGACGGCATGGGCGCCGACAATGGTGCCTGCGCCGATTTCGGCCTGGGGACCGATCACCGCGCCGGGATCGACCTTCACCCCATGTTCCAGCCGCGCCGTCGGATGAACGAACGAGCCCGGAGAAATCCCGGTTGCCGCAAACGAGGATTCCGGTCGCATGGCGGAGGGAAACAGAAGCCCGAGAACCTGCGCGAAGGCACGATAGGCCTGTGGCGTCACGAGCGCCACGGTGTTCGCGGGAACCTTGCCGGCAAAACGGGGCGTCACGAGGCAGGCACCGGCCCGGGTGGCGCTCAGCGCCTTTCCGTAGGCCGCATTGTCCATATAGGCCAGATCGTTGGGGCCAGCGGTCTCAAGCGGGGCGACGCCACGAAGCAAAAACTCCCCGTCGACGCCGTCGGGGAGTTGTGCACGGGCCATTTCCGCGACCTGACGCAAACGAAGCGCTTGGCTCTGCGGGAAGAAACTCGACTCGGTCATGAAAAAGAAGCGAGGGCGCCGCCAAGGCGCCCTCTCCAATTAGAAGCGTGTACCACCCGAGAAGCGGAAGGCCTGAGTCCGGTCTCCGCCGATCTTCGCGCCATTCGCCGCCGGGACACCCTCGTCCTTCGTGAGAGCGATCGCGTAGTCGAAGCGGATCGGTCCGAGCGGAGAGCTCCACAGGATCGAGGCACCGACCGACGAGCGGATCGTCTTGCTGTCGCGGACCAGGATGCACTCCTGCGAAACCGATGAGGATTGGGCACAACCCGTCGGAGCGAAGCCTTCGATGATGCCGTTACCGTTGGTATCGAATCTCGTGGGTCCCTTGTAACCAAACAGCGTACCGGCATCGGCGAACACGGCACCCTTCAGCCCCAACTCCCGCGGAATGCCGAAGATGGGGAACTGAACTTCGAGCGAGCCGCCGAAATAGGTGGAGCCGCCGATGGCGTTGGCGTTCGTATCGAAGCTCGAGATATCGCGCGGACCGATACCATTGGTGGCGAAGCCGCGAACGAGCGATGGGCCGAGGAAGAACTGGTCGACGATGCGAAGGTCGCCGCCGCCGCCGGCCCCCTTGTCGCCGCTGCCGAGACCCACGATCTGGCCGCCCTGAAGGCGGGCAATACCGACGATATCTTCCCACAGCTCGTGGTAGTAACGGAGATCGCCCGTGGCGCGGAAGTAGCGCGAGTCGCCGCCGAGGCCGGCGAAATCGGTCTTCACCTCACCGTAGAAACCGTTGCGCGGGTTCTTGACGTTGTCGAGCGTGTTGTAGTTGAAGGTCAGGCCCGCAAGGGAGGTCAGGGTCTTGCCCTGCGATTCCTTGATCGCGAGCGACGCTTCGCCGTTGCCTTCGCAGAACAGGCGGTTCGGCGTTGAGGTACCCGGATTGAGCTGGGTGTAGCCAGGGATCGGCAGCGAGCAGTCGTTATAGGGCTGCTTGAGATCGTTCGGGATATCCAGATCCTGCTGGTACAGCGAGTAACGCAGGGTCACCGAGAACTCTTCCGTGAAGGGAAGGCCCAAGCGCAGCTGACCGCCGGTCACGCGGTTCTCATAGCGGGCATACCGGGTCTGGTCGCTGAACTTCGAGAACAGATCGATACCAGCCGCCATCCGGTAGCCGAGGAAGTACGGTTCGGTGAACGAGAAGTCGACACCGTTGGTACGCTGTCCCAGCTGGCCGGCCACGCGGACGAATTGACCGCGGCCGAGGAAGTTCGACTCGCTGACCGCGACTTCGCCGATGAGGCCGTCGGACGTCGAATAACCACCCGACACCGAGAACGCGCCAGTCGACTGATCTTCCACATCCACGTTCACGACGACGCGGTCGGGCGCGGAGCCCGGCTCGTTGGAAATGCGAACCTGCTTGAAGTAGCCGAGGTTGTTGAGACGGCGCTCGGCGCGGTCCATCAGCACGCGGTTGTAGGGGTCGCCTTCGCCGAGGTCGAACTCGCGACGGATGACGTAGTCGCGCGTCCGCGTATTGCCGCGCACATTGATGCGCTCGATATAGACCCGCGGCCCCTCTTCGATCACGTAGGAGAGGTTGATGGTCTGCGTTGCCGGATCGCGCGTGCCGACCGGACGGACCTGCGCGAAGGCATAGCCCCGGCGCGCCACGTCGGTCGTGATGTCCTGAAGCGAACGCTGAACGGCATCGGCATTATAGGTCGAACCCGCCGAGGTCGACAGATCGCCACGGACCGAATCCGCGGTCACTTCCGGAATACGGGAATCGACGTTGACGGAGCCCACGCGATATTGCGGACCTTCGTCGACGGCGACGGTGACGACATAGCCGCCGGCATTGGGATCGAACTGCACGTCGCTGGAAACGACGCGGAAATCCGCATAGCCGTTCTTGAGATAATAGCGGCGGATCAGCTCCAGATCGTTCGCGATGCGTGCCGGATCATAAACGTCCGTGCTCTTGAGGAAGCTCAGGATGTTCGATTCGGTCGTCGTCATCACGCCACGGAGGCGGCTGGCCGAAATCTGATTGTTTCCGACGAAACGGATTTCCTTAATGCCGGTCTTGTCACCTTCGACGATCGTATAAACGACGTCGACGCGACCGTTGGGAAGATCGACGACGCGAGGCGTGACCTGCGCGAGGCCGCGACCCGAACGACGGTAGACCTCGAGGATACGCTGAACGTCGGCATCCACGGTCGCCTGATTGTAAGGCGCCCTGGCCCGCAGCTGGAGATCACCCTCGATGAGCGCCTTCTCCACCCGGCTGTTACCTTCGATAACGACGCGGTTGATGATGGGCCCCTGCGCAACGGAAGCCCGGCGGCTGCCCTGGGCGGCCTGCTGAGCGAACGCGGTATCGGCTGCAGTGATTCCGGCGATCATCGCACTCATGGCGATCATGGCAGTGGCGGCCGGTTTTCTCCGGCGTGGCGTGGTCGTCGACATCATCAACTGGCCCGTCTCTTTATCTTTTGTCCTACAGCGGATCTCTCCGCGAGGCTGAAAACACTGGTCCCCAACCTTATCGGTTCGATCCGCTTGTACAAACTTTCGCCGTTATTGCAAACGGCGCTTTCTCCAACGAGGTAGCATTTTTGCTCCGCGTGGCGTCCTTGTCACGTTCCACGGGCCAGGAAACTTGTGCCAAGGTGAACAATGTCATTCCAGGTTGCGAACAACATAAGCATCGCAACGATGGCAAAACCGATCCGAAAGCCGATTTCCTGGGCTTTTTCGCTCAAAGGACGGCCCCGGATCGCTTCGATGGCGTAAAAAAGAAGATGGCCGCCATCGAGCAACGGAATGGGAAAAAGGTTAATAAGTCCGATCGAAACCGACATGAATCCGATCAGGCTGATCAGGCTGTAGACCCCGCCTACGTCGAAAGCGGTACCCGAAGCCCTGGCGATTCCAATCGGTCCGGAGAGCTGGTCGGCGGATTCCCAGCCGAGAATGAGCCTACGCATAAAGTTGAGCGTGCGCTCCACCAGGTTCCAGGTTTCGACCGCCCCGGCCTTCAATGCTCCAAACGGCGAATAGGAAACGCGCTTGATGGCGTTCGGATCGCGGGACGCCTCGACGCCCAGAAGGCCGATGCGCTGCTTGCCGAAGGGAGTCGTCCTTTCCACAAAATTCGGCGTTGCGTTCAACGAAACGGTCTTCCCCGCCCGATCGACCGTGAAGTCGAGAGCCTCGCCGGCGCTCGAGCTGACCAGGAGCTGCATGTCGGCGAAGGTGTCGATCCGCCTGCCGTCGATGGCCAGGATGAGATCGTGCGGCTGAAAACCGGCCTTTTCGGCGGCGCTTCCCGCTTGCACCGCCTCGATGCGGGGTTCCAGGACCTGACGCCCGTTGAAATAATTGAAGCTCGCGAAGATCGCGATCGCCAGGATGAAATTGGCGATCGGTCCGGCCGCGACGATGGCGGCGCGCTTGGCGACATTTTGGTGGGGAAAACTTATGGCGCGCTCGGCAGCCGACATATGATCCAGCTGATCCTGGTTGGGAACGCTGGCCGCATTCAGGTCGCCGACGAACTTCACGTAGCCGCCGAGAGGAATGGCCGAGATTTTCCAGCGGGTCCCATGACGGTCGGTCCAGCCGAACAGCTCCCGCCCGAAGCCGATGGAAAAGGCAGTGACGCCGACTCCGCAGCGCCGTCCGACCCAGAAATGGCCGAGCTCATGGATGAAGACGACGACAGTGAGAACGACGAGAAAGGAGATGATCGTCAGCAAGAAGGAGCCTGTCGCTCCGGTGATGGTCCCAAGCCAATCCATTATCGTCCCTTTCATGCCCGTCAGGCAGTGCCGGCTTCAGCTTAGGGCGGCATGAGCCGCCGCGCTGCCACCCGAGCTTCCTCGTCAATCGCAAGAGCATCCGAAATCGTTACAGGCGCCGAGATGCTCCTTCGTGAAAAAGTTGAACAAACCATCTCAACTTTCTCAGATATAGCATAGAATCCTATCCGTCCTGCCATGAACGCTTCGACAGCGATCTCATTGGCAGCATTGAGGACGGTCGGCATCGCTCCTCCGGCCTGAAGCGCAGCCCTGGCCAGGGTGAGACACGGGAAACGGGTCTCATCGGCTCTCTCGAAGCTTAAACGGCCAATAGCGGCAAGATCGAGACGAGGCAGGTCCATTGCAAGGCGCTCACGGTGACGCAGGGCATTGGCGATGGGGACTTTCATGTCCGGCAAAGCCAATCCCGCGGTCAAGGCACCGTCGCTCCATTGCACCAGGCCGTGGATGATGGCCTCCGGATGGACCAGCACATCGAGGCGCTCCGGTTCGAGGCCGAAGAGATGGTGCGCCTCGATCAGCTCGAGGCCTTTGTTCATCAGGGTCGCGGAATCGATATTGATCTTGGACCCCATGGACCAAACCGGATGGGCCGACGCCTCGGCCGGGCTTGCCTTCTCGATCCGTTCCCGCGTCCATGTCCTGAATGGGCCGCCGGTTGCGGTGATGATCGCCTTCTCCACATCCCCGTTCCGTCCGGCCGCGAGCGCCTGGTCGAGGGCATTGTGCTCGGAATCGACCGGCATGATCTCGACGCCGAGCCGCCGCGTCTCCGCCATGAAGGCAGCGCCGGCGCAGACGAGGCTTTCCTTGTTGGCAAGCGCGATCCGCCGGCCGGATTTCAGGGCCGCATGGGTCGGGCTCAGGCCCGCCGTTCCACTGATCGCGGCCAGGACGACATCGGCATCCCGCTCGGCGGCCTCGATGACCGCGCTCGGCCCGGCGCCGCTGTCGATTCCCGAGCCGGACAACGCTTCCTTCAAGGTTGCCCCGCCCTTTTCATCGGCCAGCGCCGCGAATCTGGCGCCAAGCTTGCGCGCGACATTTGCCAAGGCCTGAGCATCGCGACCGCCGACGACGGCTTCGACGCGAAGCTCGTCCCGGTGCGCGAGAACCACATCCACCGTCGAGCGGCCAATGGAACCCGTAGCGCCAAGGATGGTGAGAGAGCGTGCCATGAACCTCATGCTGCCAGTCTAATGATCAGAAGGACGGCCCCCAGGATCAGGGATACGGCCCAGAACCCGTCGAGTCGGTCCATCACGCCCCCATGGCCCGGAATCAGGTGACTGGAATCCTTCACGTCGCAATGCCGCTTGAGGGCCGATTCTCCAAGATCCCCAAGCTGGCTCGCCACCGAGGCAATCATAGACAGGATAACGGTATTACGAAGGCTGAAAGGGTGAATCCATCCAAGGCGCTGTGCGCCCCAGGCCACGAGAAATCCACCGAGGGCACCGGCCGCCAATCCGCCGAGGAAGCCGGACCAAGTCTTCTTCGGGCTCACCCGGGCCCAAAGCTTCGGCCCGCCGAACTTGCGCCCGGTGAAATAGGCCGCGATATCGGTCGCCCAGACGACGGCGAACATCCAGAGAAGCCCGACAAGGCCAAGATTGGGATGGGCGCGCACGATCGGCGGCACAAGAACGATAATCGCCCCATAGGCAAAGCCTGTGATCGCCCAAAGCTTTCCTTGAGTGCCACGGGCAAGCAGCCCCCCCAGGACGAGCGGCATGAGACTTGCGGCGACACCGATGGCGAAATCCGCCTCTTTCAGCAGAAGGACGGTCTGCCCGGTAAGGCCCAGGCCCAGAACGATCTGCACGGGCCAGCGCGGCTCGACCCGGGTCATGTTGGTCCATTCGACCATCATGGCGATTCCGGCGGCGAGCCAGAACAGGGCAAACGTCCAGCCCCCCTGATAGGCGGTGAACAGCGCGACCGCGATCAGGACGATGGCGGAACCGACCCGGCTACTGAGCTCGCTGGATGGCCTTTTGACAGCGTCGGCAAGAGAGGAGCCCTCGTCCGCGGCCATGATCAGACCGCCCGGGCGCTGAGGCCGCCGAAACGGCGCTCGCGCTTGAAATACTCGTCGATGGCGGCCCGGAAGGTCGCGTCGTCGAAATCGGGCCAGAAATCGGGAATGAAGACGAACTCCGAATAGGCGGTCTGCCAAGTCAGGAAGTTCGAGACCCGCTGCTCGCCGGAGGTGCGGATTACGAGATCGGGATCCGGAATGCCATGGGTGTCGAGCCTGGACTCGATCATGGCCGCATCGATGGTGTCGGGGTCGAGTGTCCCCTCCTTCGCCTCCCGAGCGAGTTCGCGCATGGCGCGGGCGATTTCCTGGCGCCCACCATAGTTGAAGGCGATGACCAGGGTGAGGCCCGTATTGAGCCGGGTCAGTTGCTCGGCCTCGTCGAGGAGAAGGCGGATGTCCGATGCCAGCCCCTCCCGCTCGCCGATGACCCGGACGCGGATGTTGTTGGCATGCAGGTCGGCAAGGTCATGCCGGACGAAACGCTTGAGCAGTCCCATCAGATCGGAGACTTCCTGCGCCGGACGACGCCAGTTTTCCGCCGAGAAGCTGTAGACTGTCAGATAACGGATGCCGAGATCGCCCGCCGAGCGCACGGCGCGCCGGATCGCCTCGACACCCCGGCGGTGCCCCTCGAACCGGGGCAGTCCGCGCTGTGCTGCCCACCGGCCGTTGCCGTCCATGATGATCGCGACATGCGTCGGCATGCCCTCGCCCGCATCCTTGCCGGCATAGGTTGGAACCGAACGCTGCGCTTCTCCGCTCATGGGCTTTTCCTCATGCAGGCCCGACGATCAGACGTGCATGATCTCCTTCTCCTTGGCGACGAGGAGGGTTTCGACCTCGGCCACGAAATGATCGGTCGCCTTCTGGACCTGATCACCCTGGCGCTTGGCATCGTCCTCGCTGATGGCGCTGTCCTTTTCGAGCTTCTTGAGGAGATCGAGGCCGTCGCGGCGCACATGGCGGATCGCGACGCGGGCTTCCTCCGCGTATTTGTGCGCGACCTTCACCATCTCCTTGCGGCGCTGCTCGTTCATTTCCGGAATGCGCAGCCGGATGACCTGACCTTCGGTCTGCGGGTTCAGGCCCAGATCGGATTCGCGGATCGCCTTCTCGACGGCGGCGACCATGCCGCGATCCCACACCTGGACGCTGAGCAGGCGCGGCTCCGGCACGCTGACCGTCGCGACCTGGGTGATCGGCATCAGCGAGCCATAGGCGTCGACCTGGATCGGGTCGAGCAGGCTCGGCGAGGCGCGGCCCGTCCGAAGGCTGCCAAGGTCATGCTTGAACGCGTTGATGGCGCCTTGCATGCGGCGCTTCACGTCATCGAGGTCAAAGGTCGTTGCCATCGTGATTGTTCCTAACTCGAACTATTAGAACGGGCTTACGCTTCCCTGGTGCTTGCATCAAGGGGCGACAATGGTCGAGAAGACATCCCCCTTCAGGATTGCAGTCACAGAACTGGGGGCATGGACCGATCCGACGATAATCGGCAGCCGGCTTTCACGGGCAAGGGCGAAAGCCGCCGTATCCATCACCTTCAGATCCTTCGCGATCGCCTCATCATGGGTGAGCCGATCGAATCGAATCGCCTTCGGGTCCTTCTTCGGATCGGCTGAATAGACGCCGTCGACCTGGGTGGCCTTCAGAACCGCGTCGCAACGCAGCTCGGCGGCCCGTAGAACGGCGGCCGTATCTGTAGTGAAGAAGGGGTTGCCGGTTCCGCCGGCGAGCACGACCACCTGGCCCTTGTCCAGATGGTGCAGGGCCGGCTGGCGGGCATAAGTCTCGCAGATCGTCGGCATCGACACCGCCGCCATGGTGCGCGCGGAAACACCGGCGGCATTCAGAGCCGTCTCGATGGCGAGCGAATTCATGACAGTGCCCAGCATGCCCATGGAATCGGCGGTGGGGCGGTCGATCCATCCGGCGGCGCTCATGCGGGCACCACGGATAATATTGCCGCCGCCTATGACGAGGGCGATCTCGAAACCGGCGCGGGTCGCGTTGGCCAGATCTTCCGCCAGACCCGACAAGGTCTGGGGGTCGAGCCAATATCCGTCGGGAGCCATCAAAGCCTCTCCCGAGAGCTTTACCAGAATGCGCCGGAATTTCGTCACTGCCAGACCTCTCTTTCGATGAACCGATCCCCTGGCCCAAGCCATCGCATCGGTTCCTTTCCTTCCCAGTGAAGCATGCTCCACCCTCTCATGAAAACGGCGGCTGAAGCGCCGCCGTTTGTCTTGAGGTCTGATTAGGCTTTCACCCCGGCCGCCGCGGCCACCTCGGCCGCGAAATCGGGGGCCTCTTCCTTCTCGATGCCCTCGCCGAGGGCATAGCGGACGAAGGCCTTGAGGGTCACCGGCTTGCCTGCCTTGGATTCGGCTTCCTTCAGAACCTGCGCCACGGTCTTCGACGGATCGTGAACGAAGGGCTGCTCCAGAAGGGTAACCTCCTTGTAGTAGCTCTTCAGACCGCTCTCGACGATCTTCTGCAGCACGTTGTCCGGCTTGCCGGCGTTCTTCTCGCGCAGGATGTTGCTCTCGCGCTCCACCGTCGCGGCATCGATGCCGGAAGCATCGACCGCAACCGGATTGGTGGCTGCGACATGCATGGCGATCTGGCGACCGAGGGTGCTCAGAGCGTCCACATCACCTTCGGACTCAAGCGCCACGAGAACGCCGATCTTGCCGAGGCCGTCGCTCACCGCGTTGTGGATGTAGGAGGCGATGACGCCCTTCGACACCTCGAGCTTGGCGACGCGGCGCAGGGTCATGTTTTCGCCGATGGTGGCGATCAGCTCCTGAAGACGGTCCTTCACGGTCGTCTGCGAACCGGGGAAGTGCGCGGCTTCGAGAGCCTCAACCGTGCCGTTGCCCATGAGGGCTATCTTGGCGGCTTCGCGTGCGAAAGCCTGGAACTGGTCGTTACGGGCGACGAAGTCGGTCTCGGAGTTCACTTCGAGGATCGTGGCGATGTGCCCCGAGGACTCGACGGCGACGAGGCCCTCAGCCGCAACGCGTCCGGCCTTCTTGGCGGCCTTCGAGAGGCCCTTCTTGCGCAGCCAGTCGATCGCAGCCTCAAGGTCGCCGTTGGTCTCGTTGAGGGCGGTCTTGCAGTCCATCATGCCGGCGCTGGTCGTCTCGCGCAGCTCCTTCACCATCGCAGCGGTAATGTTCGCCATGGCTCGTCCTTTCACGGGTTCGTACATAGAGGGAGCCCGGCGTTCAGGGAACGCCGGGCTGATAAGTTTCGTTCAAGAGGCGCCGGATCAACCGGCGCCGGGCCGGCTTAAATCAAGCAGCCTCGATCATCGAACGGGCCTGGCCGATCCAGCCGTCACGGTCGATGCGGCCGTTGAGCTTGGCGTCCTTGTCAAGCTGGGCCACGTCGGCCGGCTGCATGGCGGCGACCTGCCAGTAATGGAAGATGCCGGCCTCGTTGAGCTTCTTCTCGAGCTGCGGGCCGACGCCCGTGAGCTTCGTCAGATCGTCCGGAGCGCCGCGGGGAGCCGCAAGACGCTCGAACTGCTCGCCCTGCTCCGAGGAGCCGGTGTCGCCCGCCGGGAGCTCTTCGGCCATCGGATTCTCGGACGCACCGATATCGATGCCCATGGCGCCGGCGCCGCGGGAGATGCCATCGAGAGCGGCGCGGGAGATCAGATCGCAATAGAGCGAGATCGCGCGGCCGGCGTCGTCATTGGCCGGAACCGGGAAGGTGATGCCGTCCGGATCGGAGTTCGTATCGACGATCGCGGCAACCGGGATACCGAGGCGACGGGCCTCCTGGATCGCGAGCTGCTCCTTGTTGGTGTCGATGACGAAGATCAGGTCGGGCGTGCCGCCCATGTCCTTGATGCCGCCGAGGGCGCGCTCGAGCTTCTCCTTCTCGCGGGCGAGCATGAGACGCTCTTTCTTGGTGAGGCCCTGACCGCCGCCGGCGAGGATCTCGTCGACCTTGCGCAGGCGCGAGATCGAGCCGGAGATCGTCTTCCAGTTGGTCAGCATGCCGCCGAGCCAGCGGGAGTTCACATAATACTGGGCCGAGCGCTTGGCAGCCTCGGCAACCGAATCGGCAGCCTGCCGCTTCGTGCCGACGAAGAGCACGCGACCGCCCTTGGCCACCGTATCGCTGACGGCCTGGAGGGCGCGGTGCAGCATCGGGACCGTCTGGGCGAGGTCGATAATGTGGATGTTGTTGCGGGTGCCGAAGATGTATTGACCCATCTTCGGGTTCCAACGGTGGGCCTGGTGGCCAAAATGCGCGCCAGCTTCAAGCAGCGAACGCATCGAAAATTCAGGAAGCGCCATAGTCTTTTCTCCGGTTAAGCCTCCGCGGAGCAGTGGACCGGGCTAACCGGCCACCGGGACGCCTCATTCAGTCATGAGGCAAGCTCCGCGTGTGGGATAGGCGCGCATATAGGCCAAAAGGCGCTCAAATGCAAGCAAGGAGGGCCCGTCATACCGGAGCTGCTCCACCGTCATTCCGGGGCGAGCGGGAGCGAGAGCCCGGAACCCATAAACACTACCAGTTCGGGGATTGGGCGAGGTGGCAACCGTTGCGCCCTATTCGCAAGCGTCAGCGGCTCTGGGTTCCGGGCTCGCCTGCGGCGCCCCGGAATGACGGAGGGACTCAATTCATATGCACATCCACCACCCCCGGCACGGCGCGGAGCGCGCCTGCGATCTGGGGTGTGGCCATGTATTTGCCTGGAAGCTTCACCTCCACCTCACGGTCTCCGTCGTCGAGGATCAGGACGAGGGAGACCTCCCCCTCCCCACGGGCCTTCAGGCGCTCGTAGACGCTGCCGATGGGGCGCTCGTCGCGCAGGAAGATGCGCATGCCCTTCTGGTGCTTGGCGACGGCCTCCTCCAGGGGCTCGGCCATGCCGATCCGCGCCCTCACCTCTTCGCCCTCGACACCCGCCTGGAGCATGAGCACGACGGCGTTGCCCGGCTCCAGGATGTCGCGCAGGCGCTGAAGTCCTTCGGAGAAGATGATGGCCTCGAAATGGCCGGTCTGATCCGAGAGGTTGATGATGCCCATCTTGTTGCCGGTCTTGGTACGCCTCTCCTGCCGGTCGAGCACCGTGGCGGCGACGCGCCCGACCGAATTGCCCGCCTTCACCGAGCGGCTGAAATCGGCCCAGGTCTGGACGCGCAGATTCTTCAGGAGATCGCCATACTCGTCCAGCGGGTGACCGGACAGGAAGAAGCCGACGGCATCGTATTCCTTCTGAAGCTTCTCTGCGGCGGGCCAGGGTTCATAAGGTGGAATGCGTAGCTGCACATCGGCCGAGGCGACGCCGCCGAACATGTCGATCATGCCGCCGTTCGCCGCCTCGTGGGATTGCTGGGCGAGGCTCATCATGGCGTCGATGGAGGCGCTGGCCTTGGCACGGTCCGGCTCCATCTCGTCGAAGGCGCCCGCCGCGACCAGGTTTTCCAGCGTGCGCTTGTTGAGCATGCGCGGATTGATCCGCCGGGCAAAGTCGGCAAGGCTCTCGAAGGGCTTGTCGCCCCGCGCCTCGATGAGGGATTCGACGGCTTGGCGCCCCACGCCCTTCACGGCGGCGAGCGCATAGAGGATCGCGCCGTTGCCCTCGGCATCGTATTTCACGTCGAACACCACGCCCGAGCGGTTGATCGATGGCGGTTCGACCTTGATGCCGAGGCGCTGGGCCTCGCGGCGGAATTCGGACAGCTTGTCGGTGTTGTCGAGATCGAGCGTCATGGACGCCGCCAAGAACTCGACCGGATAATTCGCCTTCAGATAGGCGGTCTGGAACGCGACGAGCGCATAGGCGGCCGCGTGGCTCTTGTTGAAGCCGTAATCGGCGAACTTGGCGAGCAGGTCGAAGATCTCGTTCGCCTTCGCCTTGTCGATTCCGCCCGCGACGGCGCCCGAGACGAAGCGCTCGCGCTGGGCGTCCATCTCGGCCTTGATCTTCTTACCCATGGCGCGGCGGAGCAGGTCGGCGTCGCCGAGCGAGTAGCCGGCGAGGACTTTCGCCACCTCCATCACCTGCTCCTGGTAGACGATGATGCCGAAGGTCTCCTTCAGGATCGGCTCCAGCTTCGGGTGCGGATACCAGTCCTTCTTGTTGTGCTCGTCCTTGCCGAGCTTGCGCGCGCAATAGACCGGGATATTCGCCATCGGGCCCGGACGGTAGAGCGCGACGAGGGCGATGATGTCCTCGAAACGGTCGGACTCCATCTCCACGAGGGCCTTGCGCATGCCGACCGATTCCACCTGGAACACGCCGACCGTCTCACCCCGGCAAAGCATTTCGTAGGACTTCTTGTCGTCGAGCGGCAGCGCCGAGAGATCGACTTCGATGTCGCGGCGTCGGATGAGATCGACGGCAGCTCTCAAGACGGTCAGCGTCTTCAGGCCGAGGAAGTCGAACTTCACGAGGCCCGCCTGCTCGACCCATTTCATGTTGTACTGGGTCACCCGCATGCCGGTCTTCGGGTCTCGGTAGAGCGGCACCAGCTCCTGCAGCGGACGATCGCCGATCACCACGCCGGCAGCGTGCGTCGAGGCGTGGCGGTGCAGGCCTTCCAGCTTCTGCGCGATGTCGAGCATGCGCTTGACGACGGGCTCCTCGTCGATGGCGGCCTGAAGCTTCGGCTCGCCCTCGATGGCCTGTTTCAGAGTGACGGGATTGGCCGGGTTCTGCGGCACGAGCTTGGTCAACTTGTCGACCTGGCCATAAGGCATTTCGAGCACACGGCCGACGTCGCGCATCACGCCGCGGGCGAGCAGCGTACCGAAGGTGATGATCTGCGCGACCTGTTCCTCGCCATAACGCTGCTGCACGTATTCGATGACGCGCTCGCGCCCTTCGACGCAGAAATCGATATCGAAGTCCGGCATCGAGACGCGTTCCGGATTGAGGAAGCGCTCGAACAGCAGGCTGAACCGCAACGGATCGAGATCGGTGATGGTCAGCGCGTAGGCAACGAGCGATCCCGCGCCCGAACCGCGCCCCGGCCCCACCGGGATGTTGTGATCCTTCGCCCATTTGATGAAGTCGGCCACGATCAGGAAGTAGCCCGGAAACTTCATGTTCCGGATGATGCCGACCTCGAAGGCAAGCCGGTCGTGATAATCCTGTTCCGTCAGTCCGGGAGCAGGGCCGTGTGCGGCCAGGCGCTTGGTAAGCCCCTCCTCCGCCTGCCGCTGCAATTCCTCGCCCTCGTCCAGTGCGACGGCGTCCGATCCGACGCCGAAGCTCGGAAGGATGGGCTTGCGCGTCCTGACACGGGTGGAACAGCGCATGGCAATCTCGACGCTGGCCTGAAGTGCGTCCGGCAGATCCGCGAACAGCTCCATCATCTGCTTGCGCGTCTTGAAGTCGTGCTGCGGCGACAGGCGGCGGCGGTTGTCGTCGGAAACGATGCGCCCTTCGGCGATGGCGAGCAGTGCGTCGTGGGCCACGTAATCGCCGGGAGCCGAGAAGAACGGCTCGTTGGCGGCGACGATGGGAAGGCCGTTCCTGTCGGCGAGCGCGATCAACTCGCTCTCGACCAGCCGCTCCTCGTCGAGCCCGTGACGCTGGATCTCCACATAAAGCTGATGGCCGAAGGCGTGTTTCAAGATGTCGAGCCGCGCCTGGGCGAGATCCTGCCGGCTACCATTGCGAAGCGCCGAGTCGAGCGGCCCGGTGAGGCCGCCCGTCAGTGCGATCAGCCCCTCGCAATGCCTGGCGAGTGCAGGCGCCGCGACGCGGGGCGATTCCCCGAGAGGCACGCCGAAATAGGCATGGCTCACGAGGCGCATGAGGTTGCGATAGCCCTCGTCGTTCTGGGCCAGGAGCACGATATTGGCTGGCTGCGGGGCCACCCGCGCCGCCGGATCGGCCTCCTCGAAACAGACCGAGAGCTGAACGCCGGCGATGGGCTGGATGCCGGACCCGGCCAGCTTCTCGGAGAATTCGAGCGCGCCGAAGAGATTGTTGGTGTCGGTCAGCGCCAGCGCCGGCTGCTTGTCCGCCGCCGCGAGCTTCGCCAACTGCGCGATTTTCAGAGCCCCCTCGAGCAGCGAGTACGAGGAATGCACATGCAGGTGGACGAAGCCGATATCTTGAAGAATGCGCGTCATGAAACCCAACTCGATATGGGCGCATTGTGACACGATTCTCCCCTGACCAATCCTTAAGGCAGGTCAGGGAAATCCAGTTCCTGTGGATCGCGTGGATTCCTGTGAACTATGGGAAATCACGCAAGGGGAGACAGTGCCAGCGCCCACAGCGCTATCGCAGATCCGAATATGGCAAGGGAAGCGATTTCAGCAGCTGTTTCAACGATGATGCGAAGCATGATGACCTCCGTGTTCCTGATAAGTTCATCATTGTTCGATGTATGTTCTGTGTAAAGCGTGGATATCGATACGTTGAAAGGTGAGTCAACGGAATCTTAAAACGAAGGACGGAGGCGAAGCGGGAGATGGTCGGTGGAAATTATGTGGATGCGATTTCGAGGGAGGCTAAAAACAGCCCTCGGCTCTGAAAGGCCTCTCGCATTCACGCGCCGTCATCCCGGGGCTGCGCGGCAGAACCAGGGATCGTTTTCAGGATGAGGTGTCTTCTTGTCCACGATTCCGGATCGCCTGACGGCGTCCGGGATGACGGCGCGGGGCGGGACCGCCCTTATCGCAACTGCACGATCTGCCCGTCGCGGATGGTGACGCGACGATCCATGCGGGCAGCAAGGTCGAGATTGTGGGTGGCGATCAGAGCCGCGAGCTTGGAGGCCCGGACGATCGAGACGAGGGTCTGGAAGACCCGGTCGGCCGTGTTCGGATCGAGGTTTCCGGTCGGCTCGTCCGCCAGCAGAAGGCGCGGCGCATTGGCGACGGCGCGGGCGATGGCCACACGCTGCTGCTCGCCGCCCGAGAGCTCACCGGGCCGGTTCTCCAGCCGCTTGCCGAGACCGAGGAAGGTGAGAATCTGCTTGCCCCGCTCCTGCGCTTCGCCCTTCTTGAGGCCCCGGATGAGTTGGGGCAGCACCACATTCTCGAGGGCAGAGAACTCCGGCAGGAGATGGTGGAACTGGTAGACGAAGCCGAGTTCCTCCCGCCGCAGGCGCGTGCGCTCCCGGTCGTTCATCGCCGCAGTCGGCTGGCCGCCGACGAAGACCTCGCCGCCATCGGGCTTTTCAAGCAGGCCCGCCACATGAAGCAGGGTGGATTTGCCGGTTCCCGAGGGCGCGATCAGCGCCACGATCTCCCCCGGCCAGATCGCGAGGTCCGCGCCGCGCAGGACTTCGAGAAAGCCCTCCCCCTGCGGGTAGCGGCGCTCGACTTTCGACAGGTAGAGAGCGGGTTTGGACTGGCCGGATGACATGCTTTATCCGTAACGCAGCGCCTCGACCGGGTCGAGTTTCGCGGCGCGCCAGGAGGGGTAAAGGGTTGCAAGCAGCGACAGCACCATCGCCATGACGAGAATGGTCACGACCTCCGTCGGGTTCACATCCGCCGGGAGGCGGCTGAGGAAGTAGAGTTCCGCCGGAAAGAGGTTCGTGTTCGTCAGATACGAGATGAAGTTGCGGATGCTCTCCACGTTGAGCGCAAGCAGCAGACCGAGGCCGAAACCGGCAATGGTGCCAACGATGCCGATGGATGCACCGGTGATCAGGAAGACCCGCATCACCGCCCCCCTCGTCGCGCCCATGGTGCGCAGGATTGCGATGTCGTTCGACTTGTCCTTCACGAGCATGATGAGTCCGGAGATGATGTTGAGCGCGGCCACCAGAACGATGAGGGTGAGGATGAGGAACATCACGTTCCGCTCCACTTCGAGCGCGCCGAAGAAGGTGCGGTTTCGCTGCCGCCAGTCGGTCATCAGGATCGGCCGTCCCGCCGCTTCCTCGATGGCGGCGCGGGCTTCGTCCACCTTGTCGGCGTTGTCGAGATAGACCTCGATCAGCTGCACGTCGTTCGGCCGGTTGAAATAGCTCTGGGCCTCGGCGAGCGGCATGTAGACGAAGCTTGAATCGAATTCCGACATGCCGATCTCGAACACGGCCTTGACCGGATAGCCCTTGATGCGCGGCGCCGTGCCGAACGGCGTCGAGGCGCCGCGCGGCGTGATCAGCGTGAAGGTATCGCCCGCCTGGATCGAGAGGGCCTCCGCCAGACGACGTCCGATGGCGACGCCCTCGCCCTGGTCGAAATTCTCCAGGGTACCCTGCCGGAGATTGCCGGCGATATGCTCGATCTTGCGCAGATCCTCGCCCCGGACGCCACGAACGAGAACACCGCTGCCGTTATATTGCGAGGAGCCGAAGGCCTGCCCCTCGATGAGTGGCATGGCGCGCTTCACGCCGGGAACCGCCGCGATGCGCTTGGTGACTTCCTCGTAGTCGGTCAGCGGGGAATCGATGGGTGCGACGAAGATATGGCCGTTGATGCCCACGATCTTGTCGAGCAGCTCCTTGCGGAAGCCGTTCATGACCGAGAGCACGACGATGAGCGTCGCAACCCCGAGCATGATGCCGAGGAAGGAGAAGCCGGCAATGACCGAGACGAAGCCCTCCCGCCGCCGCGTGCGCAGGTAGCGCCCGGCGAGCATCCACTCGAAGAGCGAGAAGGGTTTTGTCCCGGTTTTTGCTGACTTGGCCATCACACCCTTAGGAGCGACCGGTGAGCCGCGCGACCACATCGCCGAGCGGCAGCAATTCCCGCTCGCCCGTGGCGCGGTGTTTCAGTTCCACCTTGCCGTCGGCGAGCCCCTTCGGGCCGATCACGACCTGCCACGGAATGCCGATGAGATCGGCGGTGGCGAATTTGCCGCCCGGGCGCTCGTCGCGGTCGTCGTAGAGCACGTCGCGGCCGGCCGCCGTCAGCTCGCGATAGAGCTTGCCGCAGGCCTCGTCGGTGGCCGCATCGCCGGACTTGAGATTGAGGAGCGCAACGTCGAACGGCGCCACCGATTCCGGCCAGATGATGCCGTTCTCGTCGTGGCTCGCCTCAATGATCGCGGCGATGAGGCGGCTCGGGCCGATGCCGTAGGAGCCCATATGGACCTCCCGCTCCTGCCCGTCCGGCCCCATGACCTTCGCGCCCATGGGAGCGGAATACTTGGTGCCGAAATAGAAGATATGGCCGACCTCGATGCCGCGCGCGGACATCTTCTTGTCGGCGGACACGGCGTCGAACGCGGTCGCGTCGTGCATTTCCGATGTCGCGGCGTAGAGCGACGTCCACTTGTCGACGAGCGCCTGAAGGCCCGACGCGTTGTCGAAATCCGTATCGGCCGCGGGGATATCGAAGTTGAGATAATCCGCGTGGCAGAACACCTCGCTCTCGCCGGTCGAGGCCAGAATGATGAATTCGTGACTCAGATCGCCGCCGATGGGGCCGGTATCGGCCCGCATCGGGATGGCCTTCAGGCCCATGCGGGCGAAGGTGCGAAGATAGGCCACGAACATCTTGTTGTAGGAATGCCGGGCCCCAGCCTGATCCAGATCGAAGGAATAGGCATCCTTCATCAGGAACTCGCGCGAGCGCATGACGCCGAAGCGCGGCCGCACCTCGTCACGGAACTTCCACTGGATGTGGTAGAGGTTGAGCGGCAGGTCCTTGTAGGAGCGCACATAGCCCCGGAAGATCTCCGTGATCATTTCTTCGTTGGTCGGACCGTAGAGCATCTCACGCTCGTGCCGGTCCTGGATGCGCAGCATTTCCTTGCCATAGGCGTCGTAGCGCCCGGATTCGCGCCAGAGATCCGCCGACTGGATTGTCGGCATCAGCAACTCGACCGCGCCGGAGCGGTTCTGCTCCTCGCGGATGATGGCATTGACCTTGTTCAGGACGCGAAGGCCGAGCGGCAGCCAGGCATAGATTCCGGCTGATTCCTGCCGGATCAGCCCGGCCCGCAGCATCAGGCGATGGGAAATGATCTCCGCCTCTTTCGGCGTCTCGCGGAGGATGGGCAGGAAATAGCGGCTCAAACGCATGGAACGCCTTCAGGATCGATGAAAAGAGGTGGACGGGATACGACTCGTTTCAAGCACACAACACAGCCCCCCGCCAAAAAACAAGCTGTCATCGTCTCAAAGGGGGGACTGCATGGTGCCTTATACGAAAGAGTAATGGGGAATGTGCCGAAAATTGCATCAACGACTGCCAAAAAAGATGACAGCCCCCGGCAGGGCCTCTATAAAGCAATGGCTAACATCTTAGACTTTCAAAGTCAGAGGTTGCGGTCCGAGTTTCGGGAGGAACAAGATCCTCGCGCGCCATAGCAGGCGACGGCGAAAGAAAGCCAAGGATCAAAATTTGCCAAAAGGCAGTTCAAGCAAGGCGAAAGCCTTGCTTTTTCTTTTCCCCGAAAGATTTTCTTGCGAATTGAGCCGTGAATTCCGGGCTCTTGCCGCGAAATACCCTCGCCGTCATTCCGGGGCCGCGCAGCGGAGCCCGGAACCTATAACCGCTGACATACGCGGATAAGAAGCGGCGGCCATCATTGTGCCTTATCCTGCTGCCTCGGCGGGTATGGGTTCCAGTCCGACGGGCCGCCCCGGAATGCGGCGGACAGGCCCGCTCCAACCGCGCCTTACAATCCCGAAAGCGGCAGGACTCCGGCAACGACAATGAGAACGATGGCGGAGACAAGCGTCGTCCAGAGCGCCTTTTCGCGCAAAGCCGGCGCAGCGGGTGCTCCTGGCTCGCTGCCGCGGACCACCTCCCCGGTCTCCGCCTGACTGCGAACCCCGAAGGGCAGGATGGCGAAAAGCAACGTCCACCAGATGATGAAATAAAGGGCAGTTCCGCCGCTGACCCGAAGCTCGAAGGCCGTGACGACAATGCCGACGGCAATAGCCGAGATGGCCACAACGACCGCCGAGGTTGTCCAGAACGATTCCGAAAGAGATTTCATCAACTTTATCAATGGTCTACCCTCAAGCTTGCTCAAGTTCGACGAGCGTTCCGAAGAAGTCCTTCGGATGCAGGAACAGAACCGGCTTTCCATGAGCCCCGATCTTAGGCTCTCCCGAACCGAGCACGCGGGCTCCGGTCTTTATCAGCCGATCTCGCGCCGCGCCGAGATCGTCCACCTCATAGCAGATATGGTGGATGCCGCCGTCCGGGTTCTTCTCCAGGAATTTGGCGATGGGCGAATCCGCGCCCAAGGGTTCGAGCAGCTCGATCTTGGTGTTGGGGAGCGAAATGAAGACGACCGTCACGCCATGCTCGGGCAGTTGCTCCGGAGCCGAGACCTCGGCCCCCAGAGTGCCGCGATAGACGTCGGACGCCGCGCCGATATCGCGAACGGCGATTGCGACATGGTTGAGACGGCCGATCATGCCTGCTCCTTCCAGCGGGATTCTGTCTCCGTCATACCTCGATCACGAGGATATGGCAGGCGGGCTTCTTGCCCCAGGCCTCGTTGACCGCGGCCCGGACGGCCCGCTGCACGGCGGTTTCCACCGCCTCGGGATCCCGCCGTTTCGCCTTGGACAGTCCGTCGAGCACATCCCCCACCGTATCGGCGATGATGTCCGTAAGGCTTGCGCCCTGGCGATTCTTTTCCGGCAAGCCCATGGCGTCGACGATCGGATCGCCTGCGATCTCGCCTTGCTCGTCGATGGCGATGGCGACGCTGACGATGCCCGCGAAAGCCAGCTTGCGGCGTTCCGGCAGGGCGCGTTCGCCCGCCTCGATCACGATATTGCCGTCCTTGTAGAGGCGGCCGGCAGGGATATTGTCGGTAATCTCGGCCGGACCGGGCGCCAGACGAACGAGAGAGCCATTCTTCGCGCGCACGACCTCCTTGATCCCCTGCCCGTGGGCGAATTTCGCGTGCTCGGCAAGGTGCATAGCCTCGCCATGGGCAGGAATGGCGATCTGCGGGCGCGTCCACTGATACATCTTGGCCAGCTCGCCCCGCCGCGGATGGCCGGATACGTGCACGAGTTCGGTGCGGTCGGTGATGACCTCGATGCCCTGCTCGATCAGGCTGTTGATGATCGCGCCGATGGCCTTCTCGTTGCCCGGGATGCCGCGGGAGGAAAAGATGACCCTGTCGCCCTTTGACAGGGCGATATCCGGGTGCTCGTCCTGGGCGATGCGTGCGAGCGCGGCCCGCGGTTCGCCCTGCGATCCGGTGAGCAGCGCCACGACCTTGTCACGAGGCAGATAGCCGAAGGTATCGGGCTTGCGGAACTCGGGCAGGCCTTCGAGATAGCCGCATTCGCTCGCCACATCGACCACGCGGTCCATGGCGCGGCCGACCACGACGACCTCGCGCCCACATTCCCGCGCCGCTTCCGCGACAGAGCGGATGCGCGCCACATTCGACGCGAAGGTCGTGACGGCGACCCGTTGCGGCGCGTCCTTGATCAGTTCCGCGAGGCTGCGCGACACATCGGCTTCGCTGGGGCTTTCCCCCTCCCTTACCACATTGGTGGAATCGCAGACCAGCGCCAGCACACCCTCGTCGCCAAGGGCGCGGAAGGTCTCCTCTGAGGTCAGGCTGCCGAGATAAGGCGTGGGATCGAGCTTCCAGTCGCCCGTATGAACCACGAGGCCGTGGGGCGTGCGGATGGCGAGCGCGTTCGATTCCGGAATCGAGTGGGCCACCGGCACATACTCGATCTCGAAGGGACCGACCTTCAGGCGCTGGCCGGGTATGATCTCTTTGAGGTCGACCTTCGGCGCACCCGGCTCCGACAACCGCCGCGTTTCGAGCAGGCCGACGGCGAAGCGCGTGGCGTAGACCGGCGCGCGAAGACGCGGCCACATCTCCACGAGAGCGCCGATATGGTCCTCATGCGCATGGGTGATGAAGATGCCGAGAAGATTGTGCCGCTCCTCCTCGATGAAGCGAAGATCCGGATAGACCACATCGATGCCGGGCAGATGCTCCTCGCCGCCGAACCCCATACCGCAATCGACGAGGATCCATTGACGGTTCTGCTCGGGGCCGAAACCATAGAGCGCAGCATTCATCCCGATTTCGCCCAAGCCTCCGAGCGGGAGGAAGACCAATTCATCTTTGGGTGATGCCATCTATCAGGACCTTGTCGTGCCAGCGTCGGGTTTGGCTATATCGTGCTGCAAATGAGGAAAATAAAGATCGCCTGCATCGATCAGTTCCGTTCCGCCTGAGCCTTTCAGCTGCAGGCGGCCGAAGCGGTCGAGGCCCGCGAAGATACCGTGCTTCTCGCCCGAGGGAAGGCGGATCGTCACCTCCTGCCCGATGCCCGCCGCACGCTCCAGCCACAGGCGCCGGATCGCGCCTAACGGATCCGATGGGCTCATGCGAGCGGCCGCACGCCAAGCCGAGAAGGTTCGCGCGAAGGATGCGGCAAGCGCCGCAAATACATCTTCCCTGGTCAGGCCCGGCTTGAGTTCCTGCAGGGTGGCTGTGGGATAGGGCGTGCCGGTCGGTGCGAAGGCCACGTTGACGCCGAAGCCGATCACGATGGCGAGCGCTCCGCCGATCCGATGCCCTTCGAGCAGCAAACCGGAGATCTTCGCCCGATCGAGCAGGAGATCGTTCGGCCATTTGAGAGCGAGCCGCGGCGCGCCTTGGCCGGTGACGGTCTCGACCGCCTCGTGAAGCGCGAGCCCCGCCACGAAACCGAGCTGCGGCGCGATGGCCGCTTCGCAGGGATCCATGAGGAGAAGGCTGGCATAGAGATTGCCAACCGGCGACGACCAGTGCCGGCCATGCCGCCCCCTTCCCGCGCGCTGCTCGGCGGCGACGATCCAGAGTTTCCCCGGATCGCCTTCACGAGCCGCCTTGAGGGCATCGTCGTTCGTCGAGTCCGTCGCCTCAAGCGAGAGAATCCGATAGCCGGCAGACTCGGTCTCGGGCGACAGATGCACGTCAGAACAGCGAGCGCGCGGCCGTGGCAGCGGCTGCAGTCAGGGGAGCAGGAACCAGGACGTAGAGGACCACGAAGGCGCTGGAGAGTGCAAGAACCAGCTTCACCCCGGCCGGCATGGCATCGTAGCGCTCGCCCGGCTCGTCGAAATACATCACCTTGACGATGCGCAGGTAATAGTAAGCGCCGACCACGCTCGTCACGACGCCGATGATGGCG
Organism: Microvirga sp. 2TAF3; assembly: GCF_052114965.1. NCBI lineage: Bacteria > Pseudomonadati > Pseudomonadota > Alphaproteobacteria > Hyphomicrobiales > Methylobacteriaceae > Microvirga > Microvirga sp. 2TAF3. The sequence goes on from NZ_JBFRFT010000005.1 coordinate 107,453, forward strand.
AGCGTCACGAGATCCGCCTTGATGGCGGCATTGAAGACCGCGAACTTGGCGAAGAAGCCTGCGAGCGGCGGAATTCCGGCGAGCGAGAACATCATCATCGCGAGGCAGAACGCGAGCATCGGATGCGTGCGGGCGATGCCGGAGAGATCGTCGACCTTCTCGAACATCACATTGCCGCGGCGCATTCCGAGAATGACGGCGAAGGTGCCGAGCGTCATGGCCAGATAGATCGCCATATAGATCACGACACCCTGGATGCCCTCGGGTGTGCCGGCGGCAAGGCCGATCAGCGCGTAGCCCACATTGCCGATGGAGGAATAGGCCATCAGGCGCTTGATGTTGCGCTGGCCGATGGCCGCGAACGAGCCAAGCGCCATCGACGCGATCGAGATGAAGACGATGATCTGCTGCCACTGGCCCACGATGCCGGGAAACGCACCGATGAAGAGGCGGATCGCCATCGCCATGGCGGCCATTTTCGGCGCGGCGGCGAAGAAGGCCGTCACGGGCGTCGGCGAACCTTCATAGACGTCGGGCGTCCACATGTGGAATGGCACGGCCGAAATCTTGAAGGCGATGCCGGCGGCCACGAAGACGAGGCCGAAGATCACGCCATTGCTCACAACATGGCCCTGCAGCGCCGTAGCGATGGCCGGGAAGGACACGGTGCCGGTAAAGCCGTAAACCAGCGAAGCGCCGTAGAGCAGCATGCCCGAGGAGAGCGCGCCGAGCACAAAATACTTCAGGCCTGCTTCCGTCGACCGCACATTGTCGCGGTCGAAGGCCGCGATCACGTAGGACGAAAGGCTGAGAAGCTCGAGGCCGAGATAAAGCGCGATGAGATCGTTCGCCGAGATCACCATCAGCATGCCGATGGTCGAGAGCACGATCAGGATCGGGTACTCGAAACGGGCGATCCCCTCGCGGCGCATGTAATCCATGGACAGGATGACGCCGGCCGCCGAGGCGATGAGGGTCAGCGACTTCATGAACTTGGCGAAGGAATCGACCACGAAGGAGCCGCTCATGGTCTCGACGCGCTCGGAAGGCAGCGTCAGCACGGCGATGAAGGCGAACGCCAGCAGGACCAGCGCAATGACGTTCACGGCTCCGGTCGAGCGTTCACCGCGGAACGCGCCGAGCAGGATCAGGACGAGAGCGCCTGCGGCCAGGATGATTTCCGGCAGCGCGGGAGCAAACACGGGAATGGCGAGGACGGAGTTCATCGTGACCTCAGTGTGCGGCTACAGCCGCCGTTTTCACGGTTTCGAGCGCGGCCTGATAGCCCTGCATGAGAGCACTCGTCGGCGCGGCGAAGGCATCGAGGATCGGGCCGGGCTGCACGCCATAATAGATGACGAGCAGGACAAGCGGCACGAGGGTGATCAATTCGCGGCGGTTGAGATCCGAGATGTTCTGCAAGGCAGGCTTCGTCAACCGTCCGTAGACCACGCGCCGGTAGAGCCACAGGGCATAGGCTGCCGAGAGGATCACGCCGGAGGCCGCAAAGAACGCCACCCAGGGATTGGACCGGAACGCGCCGACGAGCGTCAGGAACTCGCCGATGAAGCCGGAGGTCCCGGGAAGGCCCACATTGGCCATGGTGAAGATCATGAAGGCCACCGCATAGAGCGGCATCCGCTCCACGAGGCCGCCATAGGCCGAGATCTCGCGGGTGTGCATGCGGTCATAGACTACGCCGACGCAGAGGAAGAGTGCGCCGGAGACCAAGCCGTGGGACACCATCTGGAACATGGCGCCCTGAATGCCCTGAGGATTCATGCTGAAGAGACCCATGGTCACGAAACCCATATGGGCCACGGACGAATAGGCGATCAGCTTCTTCATGTCCTCCTGCACCAGCGCCACGAGCGAGGTGTAGATGATCGCGACGATGGAGAGCGAATAGACCAGCGGGGCGAAATAGATCGACGCATCCGGGAACATGGGCAGCGAGACCCGGATGAAACCGTAGCCGCCCATCTTCAGGAGGATCGCCGCCAGGATCACCGAGCCGGCCGTGGGCGCTTCCACGTGCGCATCGGGCAGCCAGGTATGGACCGGCCACATGGGCATCTTTACCGCGAACGAAGCGAAGAAGGCAAGCCAGAGCCAGATCTGCAGGTTCGAGGCGAACTTGAACTGCAGCAGGGTCGGGATGTCGGTGGTGCCGGCACTCCAATACATGGCCATGATGGCAAGCAGCATCAGCACCGAGCCGAGCAGCGTGTAGAGGAAGAACTTGAAGCTCGCATAGATGCGCCGCTTGCCGCCCCAGATGCCGATGATCAGGAACATCGGGATCAGGCCTGCCTCGAAGAACAGGTAGAACAGCACGAGGTCGAGCGCGGCGAACACGCCGATCATCGTCATCTCGAGGACGAGGAAGGCGACGAAGTATTCCTTGACCCGATGACCGATCGATTCCCACGAGGCCACGATGCAGAACGGCATCAGGAAGGTCGTCAGCAGGATGAACGGCATCGAGAAGCCGTCGACGCCCAGCTTGAAGCGGATCGTATCGGTGAGCCAGGCATGAGTCTCGACGAGCTGGAACGAGGACGATGCCGTGTCGAAACGGCTCCAGGCGACGAGCGACAGGAGGAAGGTGGCGATGGTCGTGGCGAGCGCCGCCCAGCGGGCGTTGGAACGCGCCGCCTCGCTATCACCCCGCAGAGTCAGGATGAAGGCTGCCCCGACGAGGGGAAGGACCAGAAGTCCGGAGAGGATGCCGAACCCGAGCATTAATGCGCTCCCCTGAAGAGATAGAAGGTCACGAGAGCGGCGACGCCGATCAGCATGGCGAAGGCATAGTGATAGAGATAGCCGGTCTGGACGCGGACCACGCCGCGGGTGATGTCCAGGACGCGGGCGGACACGCCGTCCGGCCCGAGGCCGTCGATAATCTTCTGATCGCCGGTACGCCAGAGCAGGCGGCCAAGCCGGATGGTCGGACGCACGAAGATCGCGTCGTACAGCTCGTCGAAGTACCACTTGTTGAGCAGGAACTGGTAGAGGATCGGGTGATCCGCAGCGAGCTGCACCGGCTTCTTGGTGTCGACGATATACATGTAGACCGCGAGCAGGAAGCCGAGCGTCATCATGATGGTGGGCAGCAGAGGCACCCAGCCCGGCAGATGATGCATCTCCTCGAGGATATGGTTATCCGGGCGGGTGAAGAGCGCACCCTTCCAGAACTCCGCATAACCCTCCCCGATGAAGGCGCCGTGGAAGAAGAAGCCGGCGACGAGCGCACCGATGGCGAGCAGAATGAGCGGGATGAGCATCACGAGGGGGCTCTCGTGAGGCATATGAGCCCCATGGTGATCGTGCCCGGCCTCGGCGGCCGCCTCGACATCATGACCCGTCTCGTCATGCTCGGCGCCCTCATGGGCGCTCGGCTCATGATGATGCGGATCGGCCCAGCGCGCGTTCCCCTCGAAGGTCAGGAAATACAGGCGCCAGGAATAGAACGAGGTCATGAAGGCGGCGATGACCGTAGACAGGAAGGCAAAGTTGCCGACCGGGCTATGTGCGGCAAACGCCGCCTCGATGATCGCATCCTTGGAGTAGTAACCCGCCGTGAAGGGAAAGCCGGTCAGTGCCAGCGTGCCGATGGCCATCAACCCCGTGGTCAGCGGGATGTAGCGGCGGAGACCGCCCATGCTCCGGATATCCTGCTCGTGGTGCATCGCATGGATGACGGAGCCGGCGCCCAGGAACAGGAGAGCCTTGAAGAAGGCGTGCGTGAAGAGGTGGAACACACCGGCGCCATAGGCGCCGACGCCGAGGCCAACGAACATGTAGCCGAGCTGCGAACAGGTCGAGTACGCAATGACGCGCTTGATGTCGTTCTGAACCAGACCGATCGTGGCCGCGAAGAAGGCCGTGATGCCGCCGATGACGGTAACCACCGCGAGCGCGTTCGGAGCATATTCGAAGAGCGGCGAGAGGCGCGCCACCATGAACACGCCGGCCGTCACCATGGTAGCGGCATGGATGAGCGCGGAAACAGGCGTCGGGCCTTCCATGGCGTCCGGAAGCCAGGTGTGCAGCAGGAACTGCGCCGACTTGCCCATGGCGCCCATGAAGAGCAGCAGGCAGGCAAGCGTCAGGGCGTTCCAGTCGTAGCCGAGGAAGTGGAAGCTCTTGCCGGTCAGGTCGGCGACGCGGGGGAAAATCTGGTCGAAGGCGACGCTGTTGAACAGCACGAAAACGAGACAGATGCCGAGCACGAAGCCGAAATCGCCGACGCGGTTGACGATGAAGGCCTTCATGGCAGCCGCGTTGGCCGATTCCTTCTGGTACCAGAAGCCGATGAGCAGATAGCTCGCGAGGCCCACGCCTTCCCAGCCGAAGAACATCTGGACGAGGTTGTCCGACGTCACCAGCATGAGCATGGCAAAGGTGAAGAGCGAGAGATATGCGAAGAAGCGCGAGCGGTGCGGATCCTCGTGCATGTAGCCGATGGAATAGAGGTGAACGAGGGCCGAAACCGTGTTCACCACGACGAGCATCATGGCGGTCAGCGTGTCGATCCGGAACGCCCAGTCGACGACGAGGTCGCCGACCGACATCCATTGCGCCACCTGGATCCGGGTCATCCCGGCGGAACCGAAGCCAACCTGGATGAAGGACACCCAGGACAGAGCCGCAACGATGACGAGCAGCGCCGTCGTGATGATCTCGCTCGGCCGCGGGCCGATGACCCGGCCGAACAGGCCTGCGATGAGGAAGCCGACGAGCGGCAGGAAGACGATTGCTTGATACATGATCGATCCGCTCGGGCTTAGCCCCTCATCATATTGACGTCTTCAACCGCGATGGAGCCGCGGTTGCGGAAGAACACCACGAGAATGGCAAGGCCGATGGCCGCCTCCGCCGCCGCAACCGTGAGGATGAGCAGGGCGAAGACCTGGCCGACGATGTCGTTCATGTGGGTCGAGAAGGCGATCATGTTGATGTTCACGGCGAGCAGGATCAGCTCGATGGACATCAGAATGACGATCACGTTCTTCCGGTTGATGAAAATGCCGAGCACACCGAGCGTGAAGAGCACGGCGGCAACGGTGAGATAGTGCCCTAAGCCGATAACCATCGCATGCCCTCCTTAGAGGCCCTGGCGGAAGGGAACCTTCCGCACCTCGACCGCTTCTTCCGGCATCCTGGCGTTCTGCACCGAGATGTTCTGGCGCTTGATGCCGACACGCTCGCGCAGGGTCAGGACGATGGCGCCGATCATGGCCACCAGCAGGATCAGGCCCGCAGCCTGGAAGAAGTAGAAATAACGGGTGTAAAGAACCTGGCCCAACGCCTCGGTATTGGTCATGACCTGGGGCGACGGAATCGGCACGGCGGCCGTGCGGATCAGGTTCGGGTCGATCACATAGGCGCCGATGACGAGGATCAGCTCCAGCAGGAAGACGATCCCGATCAGGCCGCCGATCGGCAGATATTGCAGGAAGCCCTGGCGAAGCTCGGTGAAATCCACGTCGAGCATCATCACGACGAAGAGGAAAAGCACGGCGACCGCGCCCACATAGACGATAACCAGGATCATCGCCAGGAACTCGGCCCCCATCATGAGGAACAGCCCCGCCGCGTTGACGAAGGCGAGGATGAGGAAAAGCACCGATTGCACGGGATTGCGCGAAGCGATCACCATGAATCCGGAGGCGACGGTAATGGTCGCGAAGAGATAAAAGAAGGCGGCAGTAACCGTCATGCTTCAAGCTCAAGCCGCGAGATTGCGGCCCCTTCCGAACGTGGCCCCGGAGGATCCGGCGGCCCGTCTATAGTGTCCGAATCCGTACGGGACAACCCGCCGGACCTGTTTGCCCCCTGCCCTCTTCAGGCAGGAAGGCGACTACCGATAAGGTGCGTTCTTCGCGATGTTCTTCGCGATTTCCCGCTCCCAGCGCTCCCCGTTCGCGAGAAGCTTGGCCTTGTCGTAGTAAAGCTCCTCGCGGGTCTCGACCGAGAACTCCAGATTGGGGCCTTCCACGATGGCATCGACCGGGCAGGCCTCCTGGCACATGCCGCAATAGATGCACTTTACCATATCGATGTCGTAACGCGTCGTGCGGCGGGTGCCGTCGTTGCGGCGCGGGCCGGCTTCGATGGTGATGGCCTGGGCCGGGCAGATCGCTTCGCAGAGCTTGCAGGCGATGCAGCGCTCTTCCCCGTTGGGATAGCGGCGCAGGGCATGCTCACCCCGGAAACGGGGTCCGCGATGCCCCATCTCGAAGGGATAATTGATCGTCGCCTTCGGCTTGAAGAAGTATCTCATGGCGAGGACGAATCCCGACACGAATTCCTTCAGAAGAAGCGACTTTGCAACCTGATCGAGCTTCATGAGCCGATCTCCTTCTTATCGCATGCCCGGCGCAAGGCCGGTCAGCATCAGGACGCAGGCCACGATCACGACCATGGCAAGCGAGAGCGGCAGGAACACTTTCCAGCCGAGACGCATCAGCTGGTCGTAGCGGTAGCGCGGCACCATGGCCTTCACCATGGCCATGAGGAAGAACAGGAAGCTCGCCTTCAGCACGAACCAGATCACGCCCGGCACCCAGGTGAAGGGCGCGAACGGGATCGGCGACAGCCAGCCGCCGAGGAACATGACCGTGCCGAGCGCGCACATGGTCATGATGGCCACGTATTCGCCGAGCATGAACAGCAGATACGGGGTCGAGGAATACTCGACCATGTAGCCGGCCACGAGCTCCGATTCCGCTTCCGGAAGGTCGAAGGGCGGGCGGTTCGTCTCGGCCATGGCCGAGATGAAGAACACCACGAACATCGGGAAGAGCGGCAGCCAATACCAGCCCAGGATGCCGAGGCTCGAATTCTGCGCCTCGACGATCTTGGAAAGGTTGAGCGTGCCGGCGCACATGAGCACCGTGACGATGACGAAGCCGATGGAGACCTCGTAGGACACCATCTGCGCCGCCGAGCGGAGCGCGCCGAGGAAGGGATATTTCGAGTTCGACGCCCAACCGCCCATGATGACGCCGTAAACGCCCAGCGACGAGATCGCGAAGATATAGAGAATGCCCACATTGATGTCGGCGATCGCCCAGCCGGCATTGAGCGGGATCACCGCCCAGGATGCGAGAGCGAGCGTGCACATCAGGAGAGGTGCGAGCAGGAACATGCCCTTGTTGGCCGGAGCCGGGATCACCGGCTCCTTGAGCACGAACTTGAGCAGATCGGCGAAGGATTGCAGCAGGCCCCAGGGGCCGACCACGTTCGGACCGCGCCGCAACTGAACCGCCGCCCAGACCTTGCGATCAGCCAGCAGGGCATAGGCGATGAAGATGAGCAGCGCGACGAGCATGAGCAGGCTCTTGCCCAGGATGATCGCGAACGTGAGGAGCATATCCGAGAATTCCATGATCCGATCCTCTTACTCGGCCGCCTCGAGCCGGAGATTACGAGCGAGCGCGGAACACTCGGCCATGACACCGGACGCCCGGGCAATCGGGTTCGTCAGATAGAAGTCCTTGATCGGGCTGGCGAAGGCCTCCCGGCCCGGGCTTCCGCCGATGCCGGCAAGCGCCTGAACCGCAGCGCCTGCGTCGGCCGGCTTGACGTCATCGATTGCGGCAAAGTGCGGATATTCCGCATAGAGCTTTGCGCGCAGGGCGTTGAGCGAGTCAAACGGCAGGCGATGCCCGAGCACGTCGGAGAGGGCGCGCAGGATCGCCCAATCCTCGCGGGCGTCGCCCGGAGCGAAGGCAGCCCGGTTGGCCATCTGCACCCGGCCTTCCGTGTTCACGTAGGTGCCGGACTTCTCCGTATAGGTCGCGCCCGGCAGGATCACGTCGGCGCGGTGAGCGCCACGATCGCCGTGGGTGCCCTGGTAGATCACGAAAGCGCCCGGCGCGACATTGATTTCGTCCGCGCCGAGATTGAACAGGACGTCCACCCCGCCATCAGTCATCTGCCGCGCGGCGAGGCCGCCCTCGCCCGGTACGAGGCCGAGATCGAGCGCGCCGACGCGGGAAGCCGCCGTATGCAGAACCGAGAAGCCGTTCCAGCCGTCCTTCACCGCACCCACGCTCTGGGCGAGCTGCGCGGCGAGGGAGAGGATCGCCAGACCGTCGGGACGGGAGAGCGCTCCCTGGCCCACGATGATGAGCGGGCGCTCGGCTCCTTTAAGCGCCTCGGCGAAGCTGTGGCGGCCAGCAAGGATGTCGGCCAGGGTCTCGGGACCGGCGCCGAGATAGTCATGGGGATAGGTCAGATCGACATTTTCGCCGATCATGCCGATCGGCGGCGGGCCGAAACGCCAGCGCTTGCGGATGCGCACATTGACGAGCGAAGCCTCGATGCGCGGGTTCGAGCCCACGATCAGGATCGCGTCCGCATCCTCGATGCCGGCGATGGTGGTGTTGAACAGGTAGGACCCGCGGCCATGAGCCGGCGACAACACCGTGCCGTCCTGACGGGCATCGACATTCGTCACGCCGAGGCTCTGCATGAGGAGCTTCAGCGCATACATCTCCTCAACCGCGGCGAGATCGCCCACGATGGCGCCGATGCGCTTCGGATCGATCCCCTTCACGCGATTGGCGATGACGCCGAACGCCTCCTGCCAGGACGCCTGACGCAGGCGGCCATTCTCGCGCACGAAGGGACGGTCGAGGCGCTGCAGGCGCAGGCCGTCGACGATGTGGCGGGCCTTGTCGGTGATCCATTCCTCGTTCACCGCCTCGTTCACGCGCGGGAGAATGCGCATGACCTCGCGGCCACGGGAATCGACGCGGATCGCGGAGCCGACCGCATCCGTCACATCGACGGAATCGGTCTTGGAAAGCTCCCACGGACGGTAATGGAAGGCCTCGGGCTTATGGGTCAGCGCGCCGACCGGGCAGAGATCCGCCGCGTTCGACTGCAACTCGGAGCCCAGCGCCCGCTCGAGATAACTCGTGATCTCCATGTCCTCGCCGCGCCAGATCGCGCCGAGATCGGACACGCCCGCCACCTCGGTGGTGAAGCGCACGCAGCGGGTGCAGTGGATGCACCGGTTCATGGAGGTCTTGATCAGCGGGCCGAGATACTTGTCCGGCACCGCGCGCTTGTTCTCGTGATAGCGGCTGGTATCGACGCCGTAGGCCATCGCCTGGTCCTGCAGGTCGCACTGGCCGCCCTGGTCGCAGATCGGGCAATCGAGCGGGTGGTTGATGAGGAGGAACTCCATCACCCCTTCCCGCGCCTTCTTGACGGTCGCCGACTTGGTGGAAACTTCCGGCGGCTCGCCATTCGGGCCGGGACGGCAATCGCGCACGCCCCAGGCGCAGGACGCGACCGGCTTCGGAGCCCCCTTCACCTCGACAAGGCACATGCGGCAATTGCCGGCGATCGAAAGACGCTCATGGAAGCAGAAGCGCGGAATTTCCGCGCCAGCCATTTCCGCCGCCTGGAGCAGCGTGAATTCCGGCGGAACGTCGACTTCAACGCCATCAACGATGATCTTGGCCATCTTCACTCTCACTCCGCCGCAATCATGACGGATTCTGAATGCGGGTTCGCCGCATAATCGTCGATCCGCTTTTCGATCTCATGCCGGAAATGCCGGATGAGGCCCTGAACCGGCCATGCCGCCGCGTCGCCGAGCGCGCAGATGGTGTGGCCTTCGATCTGGGTCGAGACTTCGAGAAGCATATCGATTTCGCGCTTCTGGGCCCGGCCTTCCGCCATGCGGTTCAACACGCGCCACATCCAGCCGGTGCCTTCGCGGCACGGGGTGCACTGGCCGCAGCTCTCATGCTTGTAGAAATACGAGATGCGGGTGATGGCGCGGACGATGTCGGTCGACTTGTCCATGACGATCACCGCCGCGGTGCCGAGGCCCGACTTCAGGTTTCGAAGCGTGTCGAAATCCATGTAAGCGTCGATGATCTGGTCGGCCGGGACGCAGGGAACCGACGAACCGCCGGGGATGACCGCAAGCAGGTTGTCCCAGCCGCCGCGAATGCCGCCGCAATGGGTGTCGATCAGTTCGCGGAAGGTGATGCCCATCGCCTCTTCCACGTTGCAGGGCTTGTTCACATGCCCCGACACGCAGAAGAGCTTGGTGCCCACGTTGTTCGGCCGGCCGATGCTGGAGAACCAGGACGCGCCGCGACGCAGGATCTCGCCCGCGACCGCAATCGATTCCACGTTGTTCACCGTGGTGGGGCAGCCGTAGAGGCCCATATTGGCCGGGAAAGGCGGCTTCAGGCGCGGCATGCCCTTCTTGCCTTCCAGGCTCTCGAGAAGCGCCGTCTCTTCGCCGCAGATATAAGCGCCTGCGCCCTGGTGAACGTAAAGGTCGAAAGGATAGCCGTGGATGTTGTCCTTGCCGATGAGCTTGGCCGCGTAGGCTTCGTCGACGGCGCGCTGCAGCGCGTGCCGCTCGGCGATGTATTCACCGCGAATGTAGATATATGCGGCATTGGCGCCCATGGCGAAGGAAGCGATGAGGCAGCCCTCGACCAGGAGATGCGGATCGTTCCGCATGATCTCCCGGTCCTTACAGGTGCCCGGCTCCGACTCGTCGGCATTGACCACGAGATAATGCGGACGTCCATCCGACTGCTTGGGCATGAAGGACCACTTCAAGCCGGTCGGGAAGCCCGCGCCGCCACGGCCGCGCAGGCCGGACTTCTTCATCTCGTCGATGATCCAGTCGCGTCCCTTCTCAAGCAGAAACTTCGTCCCGTCCCACGCGCCGCGCATCTTCGCGGCCTCGAGGTCCGGCGAGTGGAAGCCGTAGAGATTGGTGAAAATCCGGTCTTTGTCCTGAAGCATGTCCAATCTCTCCGTCAGGACGACTTGTTGTTCTTGTCGGGGGTCTTGCCCGGCTTGCTCTCGCTGCCGTCGCGGCGCGTCTCTGCATCGGAGGGCGGCGTTCCGGCGACAGGGGTCGTCGGCGCATCGGCTGTCACGCGGCCGGTTTCCGGCTTGCTCGGCGTCGCTACGTACGACTTGTCGCTTTGAGGAGCTGGCTTGCCCGCATTCTCCGTCCGTTGCTCGACCGCCGTCGCCTTCGACCCGTCGGAAGCTTCCTTGCGTTCCGCCGGGTTGACGGGCGCTTCGCCTTCCTTGGCGCGCTTGGCCGGCGTATCGACCTTCTCGGTCTCGATCGCGCGTCCCGACTCGGGCTTCGCTGGCTTCGGACTGGAAGCCGCAGTGGCCGTCGCCGCAGCCGCCTCACCTGTAGCCGCGGCGCTCACCGCCTCCTCCTCGAAGCGCTTGCGCCATGCGCCGATCATCGAGCCGTCATAAAGATGAGGATCGGTCAGAGTCTTGACGCCATCGAGCGGCTCGGAGGAGCGCCGTCCGATCTGCGAACCCTTCTTCACGGGACGTCCGGCTGCGAGATCGTCGAGAAGCTTCTCGAAGTTCTCCGTCGTCAGATCCTCGTAGTAATCGTCGTTGATCTGAACCATCGGCGCATTGCAGCAGGCGCCCAGGCACTCCACTTCGAGCCAGGAGAAGTTACCGTCGGCCGTCACATGGTTCTGATCGCCGACGCGGCGCTCGAGCACTTGTCTGATGTCTCCGGCGCCACGCAGCACGCAGGGCGTGGTGCCGCAGAACTGGATGAAATATTTTCCAACCGGATCGAGGTTGAACATCGTGTAGAAGGTCGCCACTTCCATGACGCGGATCGGCGGCATGTCGAGCAGTTCGGCGACCTTCTCGATCGCCTTGCGCGGCAACCAGCCACCAGCCTGTTCCTGCGCCCGCCAAAGCAGCGGAATCACCGCCGAGGCCTGACGTCCCGGGGGATATTTGGCAATCTGCTGCTCCGCAAAAGCCACGTTCTCGGGTGAGAACGTGAAGCTCTTGGGCTGTATTTCCTCAGGCGCGAGCTTACGAACGGCCATTGAACTCTTCTCCTCATCGTCATGGCCGGGCTTCAGAGAGCCCGGCCATTCACGACTTGAACCTTTCCACCGCGCCGAAGGCGCGGATGCCCGGCGCGATGCCGGACCAACCGATTACCGATCCACCTCGCCGAACACGATGTCGAGCGAGCCCAGGATGCCTGCGACATCGGCCAGCATGTGACCGCGGCACATGAAATCCATGGCCTGAAGATGGGCGAAACCCGGAGCGCGGATCTTGCAGCGATACGGCTTGTTGGTGCCGTCCGCCACGAGATACACGCCGAACTCTCCCTTCGGGGCCTCGACGGCGGCGTAGACCTCGCCCGCCGGCACGTGGAACCCTTCCGTATAGAGCTTGAAGTGGTGGATCAGCGCTTCCATCGAGCGCTTCATGTCCTTGCGCGACGGCGGCGAAATCTTGCCGTCGAGTGTCGTCACAGGTCCCTTTCCGGCAGGCTCGCGCAGCTTCGCGACGCACTGGCGCATGATGCGCACGCTCTGGCGCATCTCCTGCATGCGGATGACCTGACGGTCGTAGTTATCGCAGTTCTTGCCGACGGGGATGTCGAATTCCATCTCCTCGTAGCACTCGTAGGGTTGCGCCTTGCGCAGATCCCACGCGGCGCCCGAACCGCGCACCATGACGCCTGAGAAGCCCCACTTCCAGCAATCCTCCAGCGGCACGACGCCGATATCGACGTTGCGCTGCTTGAAGATGCGGTTGTCGATCACGAGATCGTCGAGATCGTCCAGCACCTTGAGGAAGGGATCGCAGAACGCCTCGATATCGTCGATCAGCTCAGGAGTGAGATCCATGCTGACGCCGCCTGGACGCACGTAATTGGCATGCATGCGCGCGCCGGAAGCGCGCTCATAGAAGATCATCAGCTTCTCGCGCTCCTCGAAGCCCCAGAGGGGCGGCGTGAGCGCGCCGACGTCCATCGCCTGCGTCGTCACGTTGAGGAGATGCGACAGAAGCCGGCCGATCTCGGAATAGAGGACGCGGATCAACTGGGCGCGCCGTGGCACGGAAATGCCGAGCAGCTTCTCGACCGCGAGGCAGTAGGCATGCTCCTGGTTCATCGGCGCGACATAGTCGAGCCGGTCGAAATAGGGCGTTGCCTGGCTATAGGTCTTGTACTCGATCAGCTTCTCCGTGCCGCGATGCAGCAGGCCGATATGCGGATCGACACGCTCGACCACTTCGCCGTCCAGCTCCAGCACAAGGCGCAGCACGCCGTGCGCCGCCGGATGTTGCGGACCGAAATTGATCGAGAAGTTGCGGATATTATGCTCGCCCATCGGCTGCTCCTCTCCGCCCTTTACGCCTTCGCCTTCTCATCGCCGGGCAGCACGTAGTCCGTGCCCTCCCACGGCGAGAGGAAGTCGAAATTGCGGAATTCCTGATTGAGCTTCACGGGCTCGTAAACCACCCTGCCCTGCGCGTCGTCGTAGCGGACCTCGACAAAGCCGGTGAGCGGAAAATCCTTGCGCAGCGGGAAACCTTCGAAGCCATAATCGGTGAGAATGCGGCGCAGATCCGGATGGCCCGAGAACAGGATGCCATACAGGTCGTAAGCCTCACGCTCGAACCAGTTGGCCGCCGGGAAAATGTCGATGATCGACGGGACCGGGGTCACTTCGTCCGTCTCGACCTTCACGCGGATCCGTTGATTCCGGTAAGGCGACAGGAAGTGATAGACCACGTCGAAACGTTGCTCGCGGCCCGGGTAATCCGCACCGCAGATATCGATGAAGGACACGAAGCGGCATTGCGGATCGTCACGCAGGAACGTGACCGTCCGCAGGATGTCCTGCCCGCGAACGACGATCGTCAGCTCGCCATAGGCGATGTCACGCCCCGTCATCGCCTCGCCGAGGGACGAGGCGATGTGGTCGCTCAAAGCTTGGAGCTCAGCATTCATGCGATGACCTTTGCTCAGCGCTCGATGGTGCCGGTGCGGCGGATCTTCTTCTGGAGAAGCAGAACGCCATAGAGCAGCGCTTCCGCCGTGGGCGGGCAGCCGGGCACGTAGATGTCGACGGGCACGATACGGTCGCAGCCGCGCACGACGGAATAGGAATAGTGGTAATAGCCGCCGCCATTGGCGCAGGAACCCATGGAAATGACGTAGCGCGGCTCGGGCATCTGGTCATAGACCTTGCGGAGCGCGGGAGCCATCTTGTTGGTCAGCGTGCCGGCGACGATCATCACGTCGGACTGGCGCGGCGAGGCGCGCGGCGCGAAACCGAAACGCTCCGCATCGTAGCGGGGCATCGACATCTGCATCATCTCGACGGCGCAGCAGGCAAGGCCGAAGGTCATCCACATGAGCGAGCCGGTGCGCGCCCAGGTGATGAGATCCTCGGCCGAAGCGACCAGGAACCCCTTGTCGGCCAGCTCGTCCTTGATCGAAACGAAATAGGGATCCGTCGCGCCTATCGGCTGCCCGGTGGCAGGATCGATGGTACCGACAGGGCGCGGGGCGACCAGAGAAGCCCTGTTATCCATGATCAATCCCATTCCAGAGCCCCCTTCTTCCACTCGTATACGAAGCCGACCGTGAGCACCCCGAGGAAGATCATCATGGAAACGAAGCCGAACCAGCCCAGATTCCCGAACGTAATGGCCCAGGGGAAGAGAAAGGCGACTTCAAGATCGAAGATGATGAAGAGAATCGCGACGAGATAGAACCGCACGTCGAACTTCATGCGGGCATCGTCAAAGGCATTGAACCCGCACTCGTAGGCCGACAGCTTTTCCGTGTCCGGGCGGCTGTAGGCGACGACAAAAGGCGCCACGAGCAGCGCCAGCCCGATCAGGAGCGACACGCCGATGAAAATCACGAGAGGCAGGTAGTCGGCGAGGAGATTCGTCATGCGACACCTAAAGGAACGGAGCTCGGCACAAAACCGGCCACAACCCATGCATTTAAGCCGCAGACGACCTAGAGAAAGGCCCTGCGACAAACACCATGGATTGCGGCCGAGGCTTATCCGAGTTCCCCTTCTCTGACAAGTGTTTGCGGTGCCGCAAAAAGAATGTTTCCAAACTAGGATGTGGCCCTTTCAGCGGCGTCGGCCGCTTTGCGGTTCGCCTTGCTCTCCGCCGTGTTCGCAGCCGCTTCCGCACTGGCCTTGGCCTCGCATTTGGCCCGAATTTCGTCCAGCTCGTCCTGGGTCAGGCGCTCGATGCCGATGAAGACATTTTGGGCCGCACTGGCCCGGATCAGTTCGTCAAGCTTGGCCTGAATCGCGGCCCCGTCCCGATTCTGTGTGTTCTGAATCAGGAAGACCATCAGGAAGGTAACGATGGTGGTGCCCGTATTCACGATCAGTTGCCAGGTATCAGAGAAACCGAAGATCGGGCCGCTCAAGGCCCATAGGGCAATCACGATCAGGCATAGCCCGAAAGTGATGGGCCGCCCCGATACCTGAGCGACCCAATTGGAGAAATCCGTGAATAATCGAGAGATCCACATGCGAACCACACCTCACCTTTCCCGGCTGATAACGCTCAGCTTCGGAAATGGCTTCATGCAGGATCGAGGAATCTTTGTCGCAATGCGGCAACGGGCTCCGGAAGCACCTCAGCGCCCCAGGGAGTCAGGCGGAACGGCTCCGGTCTCGCCGGGGCACCCGAAGCATCGACAATCAGCTTCGACACGAAAGAGAATGGGGCAGCAAGGGAAAGAAACGGCTACCGTCGGACTTAGCCGAGGACGGTGCAGCGCGGGGAGCGCCACTTAAATTCTGTTCTAATTTTCAGGATTTAAGTGGCGCGGGCGACGGGGCTCGAACCCGCGACCTCCGGCGTGACAGGCCGGCACTCTAACCAACTGAGCTACGCCCGCGCATTGGACCGCCGAAGCGGTGTGGGGGCGGTTTAAGGGGGCCTCCGACCCCTGTCAAGCGCTCCGTGCGATCCATCGTCAGAATCTTCGAGACGGTGCACGAGGCGCTGAATCTGGTGGGCGATGACGGGCTCGAACCGCCGACCCTCTCGGTGTAAACGAGATGCTCTACCAACTGAGCTAATCGCCCTTCGCGCCTGACATAAAAAGAGAAGGCCGACAACGCAAGCGCGGTCGGCCCTCTAAACAAGAAAAGGTCGCTGAAAAAGCGCTTACTTCTTGTTCACGGCTTCCTTCAGGCCCGCGCCGGCGCGGAACTTCGGGGTCTTCGAGGCCGGAACCGTCACTTTTTCGCCAGTGCGCGGGTTGCGCGCCTCGCCGGCAGCGCGGTTGGTCACCACGAAGGTGCCGAAACCAACGATTTTCACCTCGTCACCCTTCTTCAGGGCGCCGGTGATGGCCTCGATAGCGGCGTCGATCGCCTCGCCGGCCTGGCTGCGAGTCAGACCCACCTTATCGGCGACAGCCGCAACGAGCTCGCCTTTGTTCATCTTCATATCCTCCAATGATCACGGCGGCGTCCACCTTTTGTGTGCCACCGTTTCAGGGACACACCGTGTGGCGCAAAGCTGAGCTGCGCGCAAGCCCCGAAACGGCTGAAATAAGCCATTTCTTGACATTCCACATCAAAAAAAGCCCCCGGATTTGTCATCCGGGGGCCTCGTTAAAAACCTGACGTAACGTCAGTTTAGTGGGCAACGACCCCGATCGAGTCGTCCTCGACATCGGCCGTCTTGGGCCCGGTGAGGGTGGTCGCCTCGTCCCACTCGATCGGCTGAGGCATGCGAACCAGGGCATGCTCGAGAACCTGATCCATGCGGGACACGGGCACGATCTCGAGACCGTTCTTCACGCTCGCGGGGATGTCGACCAGATCCTTCGCGTTCTCCTCGGGAATCAAGACTTTCTTGATGCCGCCGCGAAGCGCCGCAAGGAGCTTTTCCTTCAATCCGCCGATGGGCAGCACCCTGCCCCGCAGCGTGACCTCACCCGTCATGGCGATATCGCGGCGAACCGGGATACCCGTAATGACGGAGACGATGGCGGTTCCCATCGCGATACCGGCCGAGGGGCCATCCTTGGGCGTCGCGCCTTCCGGCACGTGCACGTGGATGTCCTTGCGGTCGAACATGGGCGGCTCGACGCCGAAATCGACAGCCCGGGAGCGGACATAGGACGCCGCAGCCGAAATCGATTCCTTCATGACGTCGCGGAGATTACCCGTGACGGTCATCTTGCCCTTGCCCGGCATCATGATGCCTTCGATGGTGAGCAACTCGCCGCCGACCTCGGTCCAGGCCAGGCCTGTCACCGCGCCGACCATATCCTCCGCCTCGACTTCGCCGTAACGGTAGCGGGGCGGGCCGAGGAATTCCGGCAGATTGTCGGCCGTCACCTCGACCGCCTTGACCTTGGAGATGAGGATCTCCTTCACGGCCTTGCGGATGAGGTTGGCGATCTCACGCTCGAGGTTACGCACGCCCGCTTCGCGGGTGTAGCGCCGGATCAGCATGAGCAGTCCATCGTCGCTGATCGACCATTCCTTATCCGCGATGCCATGCTTCTTCATGGCGGACGGGATCAGGTGGGTGCGGGCGATCTCGGCCTTCTCCTCCTCGGTGTAACCCGCGATGCGGATCACTTCCATACGGTCGAGGAGAGGCGCCGGGATGTTCAGCGTGTTGGCCGTCGTCACGAACATCACGTTGGAGAGGTCGTAGTCGACCTCCAGGTAATGGTCGTTGAACGAGTTGTTCTGCTCAGGATCGAGAACCTCGAGCAGGGCCGCAGACGGATCGCCGCGGAAGTCCATGCCCATCTTGTCGATCTCGTCGAGCAGGATGAGCGGGTTGGACGTCTTGGCCTTGCGCATCGACTGAACGATCTTGCCGGGCATCGAGCCGATATAGGTCCGCCGGTGACCGCGGATCTCGGACTCGTCCCGAACGCCGCCGAGAGACATGCGCACGAACTCGCGTCCCGTCGCCTTGGCGATGGACTTGCCGAGCGAGGTCTTACCCACGCCGGGAGGGCCGACGAGGCAGAGGATCGGGCCCGTGAGTTTGTTGGCGCGCTGCTGCACGGCCAGATACTCGACGATGCGTTCCTTGACCTTGTCGAGGCCGTAATGATCGGCATCGAGCAGGTCCTGAGCGGCTTTAAGGTCCTTCTTGATCTTCGAGCGGCGGCCCCATGGAATGCCGAGCAGCCAATCGAGATAGTTGCGCACGACGGTCGCCTCGGCCGACATGGGCGACATCTGACGGAGCTTCTTGAGCTCGTTCATCGCCTTTTCGCGGGCTTCCTTCGTGAACTTGGTCTTCTCGATCTTCTCCTCGAGCTCAGCCAGCTCGTCGCGACCTTCATCGTCGCCGAGTTCCTTCTGGATCGCCTTCATCTGCTCGTTGAGGTAGTACTCGCGCTGCGTCTTCTCCATCTGACGCTTCACGCGGGTACGAATCCGCTTTTCGACCTGAAGCACGGAGATTTCACTCTCCATCAGGCCAAGCACCTTCTCGAGTCGCTGGGCAACGGTCGGAATTTCGAGGATCGCCTGCTTGTCGGCGATCTTGATCGCAAGATGCGAAGCGATCGTATCGGCAAGCTTGGCCGGCTCATCGATCTGGGTCACGGCCGAGACGACCTCGGGCGAAACCTTCTTGTTGAGCTTCACGTAATTTTCGAATTCGGACACGACGGAGCGCGCAAGCGCTTCGGTCTCGATCTGATCGCCGAGCGAGTCGGCAAGCACTTCGGCCTCCGCCTCGTAATATTCATCTGTCCGGGTATAGGCTTTGACCTGGGCACGGCTCGCGCCTTCCACCAGCACCTTCACGGTGCCGTCGGGCAGCTTCAGAAGCTGCAGCACATTGGCCAGGGTTCCGACCTTGTAGATTGCATCCGTAGCCGGATCGTCATCCGTCGCATCGATCTGGGTTGCCAGAAGAATGTGACGGTCCCCCTTGACCACTTCCTCGAGCGCGCGGATCGACTTCTCGCGGCCGACGAAGAGCGGCACGATCATATGCGGGAAGACGACGATGTCACGCAGAGGCAGAACCGCATAGGTTCCAGTCGAGCCCGGAACGACAGGCTGACGTGGCTTCGATTGTGTCATAAGACGACATCCTTTCGACAGCGTCCGACAAACTCCTCCAATGAGCGGGCTCGCGGACGGATAACCGAAACGCTCAAGCTTTTATGATTGGCTGCGTCCGGTACGTGGCGCCGTCCCTCGAACGATGAGCGGACAACATTCACGCAAGAGATAATGTGGCGTGGCGGGCACAATGTTTCAAGAACGGTGCCCGCCACGGAAGCTGAACCTTACGCGCTGACGCTCGCGGTCTGTTCACCGCGGTCGCCATGAATGAAGAGCGGCTTGGCCTTGCCCTCGATGACCTCCGGCCCGATCACCACCTGCTCGACGGAATCGAGCCCCGGCAGATCATACATGGTCTCCAGGAGGATGCCCTCCATGATGGAGCGCAGGCCGCGGGCGCCGGTCTTCCGCTCGATCGCCTTGCGGGCGATCATGGAAAGCGCCTCGTCCTGGAAGGTCAGGCTGACATTTTCCATCTCGAAGAGGCGCTGATATTGCTTCACCAGGGCGTTCTTGGGCTCCTGGAGGATGCGCTTCAGGGCTTCCTCGTCCAGATCTTCGAGGGTCGCGAGGACCGGCAGACGGCCCACGAATTCGGGGATCAGGCCGAATTTCAGCAGATCCTCGGGCTCGACACCACGGAAGATTTCGCCCGTCCGGCGGTCGTCCGGAGCCTCGACGGAGGCGCCGAAGCCGATAGACGTGCCCTTGCCGCGCCCCGAGATGATCCGCTCCAGCCCGGCGAAGGCGCCGCCGCAGATGAACAGGATGTTCGTCGTATCCACTTGCAGGAATTCCTGCTGCGGGTGCTTGCGGCCGCCCTGGGGAGGCACGGAGGCGACGGTGCCTTCCATGATCTTCAGAAGGGCCTGCTGCACGCCCTCGCCCGAAACGTCCCGGGTGATGGAGGGGTTGTCCGACTTACGGGAAATCTTGTCGATTTCGTCGATATAGACGATGCCGCGCTGGGCCCGTTCCACATTGTAGTCGGAGGCCTGGAGCAGCTTGAGGATGATGTTCTCCACATCCTCGCCCACATAGCCGGCCTCGGTCAGGGTCGTGGCGTCCGCCATCGTGAACGGCACGTCGAGGATCCGGGCGAGGGTCTGCGCCAGCAGGGTCTTGCCCGAGCCGGTGGGGCCGATGAGCAGGATATTCGACTTCGCCAGTTCGACGTCATTGTGCTTCGTCGCATGGGCGAGGCGCTTGTAATGGTTGTGGACCGCGACCGAGAGCACCTTCTTCGCGTGCTCCTGCCCGATCACGTAATCATCGAGAACGCGGCTGATCTCCTTCGGGGTCGGGACGCCGTCGCGGGACTTCACGAGCGACGATTTCGACTCCTCCCGGATGATGTCCATGCACAGCTCGACGCATTCATCGCAAATGAATACGGTCGGGCCGGCGATCAGCTTGCGAACCTCATGCTGGCTCTTGCCGCAGAAGGAGCAGTAAAGCGTGCTCTTGGAGTCGTTGCCGCCAGCCTTGGTCATTATCACATCTCCAATCGATACCGGGACGATAGGCCGACCCAGTATCTTTTAAGTTTAGGAGCGCCGGAGCTAACGAAAGGTTCCGGCGCTTAAAAGTTCGAGCCTCAATTTTCCTTGCGTCCCGAATCCGCATGCAAACACGCGAAGCGTGCCCGATCAATAGGAACGCAGCAGTACGCTAAAAAGACGCACCGACGCGGAATTTGTCCCCAGAAATTAGGAATCAGGTCTGAGGCGCGGTCGGCTCGGGACGCTTCATCAGGACCTGGTCGATAATACCGAACTCCTGCGCGGCATCCGCCGTCATGAAGTTATCACGTTCCAGGGCCTGCTCGACGGCAGCGATGTCCCGGCCCGTGTGCTTCACGTAGATTTCATTGAGGCGACGCTTCAGGGCCTCGCTTTCGCGGGCATGGATCATGATGTCCGTCACCTGCCCCTGGTAACCGCCGGAGGGCTGGTGAACCATGATTCGGGCATTGGACAGGGCAAAACGGTGTCCGTCCGCGCCCGCGGCGAGGAGCAGGGAGCCCATCGAGGCCGCTTGGCCGACGCAGAGCGTCGAAACGGGGCAGCGGATGAACTGCATCGTATCATAAATCGACAGGCCCGAGGTCACGACGCCGCCGGGCGAGTTGATATAGAAGGAAATTTCCTTCTTGGGATTCTCGGCCTCGAGGAACAGAAGCTGTGCCACGATCAGCGAGGCCGAGTAATCTTCGACAGGTCCGGTGAGGAAGACAATCCGCTCGCGCAGAAGGCGCGAATAGATGTCGAATGCGCGCTCACCACGATTCGACTGCTCGACCACCATCGGAACGAGCGTGTTGTTAAACAACGCAACCGGATCTCTCATCGTCTCACTGCTCCAAAGTCCGGCCGCGCGGACGCGCGGCCGTTAAGATGATGCAAGCGGCGAGACGCGAAAAAGTGCGCTACTCGCCCTTGCTGGATTTCTTGGCGCCCTTCGCCTTCGTCGACTTGGCCTTGGATTCGGAGGCAGCCTCCTCGCCCTCGTCGTCGCCGAAAAGCGCTTCCTTGGAAACGGTCTCGTCAACCACCTTCACCTGAGACAGGATCTGGTCGACAACCTTTTCCTCGAAAAGCGGCGCCCGGATTTCGGCCAGAGCCTGCGGGTTCTTACGGTAGAAGTCCCAAACCTGCTTCTCTTGGCCCGGATACTGGCGGACCCGCTCGACGAGAGCCTGGGTGACCTCGTCGTCGGAGATCTTGATATCGGACTTCTCACCGATCTGTGCAAGCACCAAGCCGAGCCGCACGCGACGCTCCGCGATCCTGCGGTATTCGGCGCGAGCCTCTTCCTCGGTCGTATCCTCGTCCGCGAAGGTGCGGTTGTTGGTCTTCATGTCGCCTTCGACCTGCGACCACACGGCAGCAAATTCCTGCTCGACGAGGCTCTCGGGCAACTCGAAGCTGTACTTGGCATCCAGGGAATCGAGGAGGTCCTTCTTGACCTTGCGACGGGACTGGGCGTCGAAATCGCGCTGAATGGCGCCGCGGATGGCGTCCTTCAGCTTGTCGAGGGACTCCATGCCGAAGCCCTTGGCGAGCTCGTCATCGATCTTCAGCTCGCCCGGAGCCTCGACTTCCTTCACGGTCACGTCGAACTCGGCATCCTTGCCGGCGAGATGGGCCGCCAGATAATTGGCCGGAAAGGTGACCTTCACGAGCTTGGTATCACCGGCCTTGGTGCCGACGAGCTGGTCCTCGAAGCCCGGAATGAAGGTGTTGGAGCCCAGCTCGACCCGGATGTCCGTGCCGTTGCCGCCCTCGAATTCCGTGCCGTCGATGCGGCCGACGAAATCGACATTGACCCGGTCGCCCTCGGCGGCCTTGCCCTTCTTCGGCTCGAAGGAGAGGTTCTGCTTCGCCATCCGCTCGAGCGATTCGTTGATCTCGCTGTCGGAGACCTCGGCGACCGGCTTCTTGACCGTCACGTCGGACAAATCGGCCAGCTCGAAGGCCGGCAGGACTTCGAGAGCCACCGTGAAGGCGAGATCGCCCTTGGCGTCCATGGCCTTCTCGATCTCTTCCTGGCTTTCCGGAAACTGGACCTGCGGCTCATGGGCAAGCTTCAGGCTGTTGTCCTCGACGATCCTGCGATTCGCCTCGTTGACCGCGTTCTGGACGACATCCGCCATCACGGAACGGCCATAGACCCTGCGCAGATGCCCGACCGGCACCTTGCCCGGGCGGAAACCATTGATTTTCACCCGGTCCTTGAGGGTCGACAGCTCGTCGTTGAGACGCTGCTCCAGCTCGTTGGCAGGGAGCACGACCTTGAATTCTCGCTTCAAGCCTTGGGACAGAGTTTCCGTCACCTGCATGGTTTTATCGCCTTCGCTTACTCGAAAAAATCTTCGTCCCAGGCTCCGGCCGATGCGGCGCAGCGCCGTCAACCAGGCCACGAGAGCCGTCCGGATACCAACCCTGACGGGATTGGTGCGGGCGGAGGGACTCGAACCCCCACGACTTTCGCCGCTGGAACCTAAATCCAGTGCGTCTACCAATTCCGCCACGCCCGCGCGGGAGGCGGCGCGGTGCACGCGCCCCTCGTCCGGGACGGGGCTCTATAGCACGCTTGGCGCAGCGTGCATCAAAAAAGTTCGTCGAGGGTTGGAGAGGCTGGAGTTCTTCGACCCTACTCAAAGTTTAGGCACGTCTGAACACCCTGCTCAAGCTGGTGGGTCATCTTATGTAAATACCCATCCTCCCGCCTCGCCCAATCCATCAAGCTGGCGCAAATGTATTCGAGCAAGGCACACGCTTATATGTAGCTATAAAAATGACAAATAAATCGAATTGATATCAAAAGTGGTAGTTTACCTATGGTAATACCATCAGAAATAATTGCCTAGAACTTCTGAACTAGCGGTTTAGCTGTGACCCCTCTCTGATTACAGAGTAGGAAGTTGGCCCTTTATCGGGAATCCATCTGAAGCAAAGTCATATACGCCAGAGATTTGATCATGGCGCACCAGGCCCGGGCCATGCACTCGGTGCCATGCTGGAATGGAGAACGCTGTGGCCGATAATTCTAATCCTCTAGAGCAACACACCGATTATTATGGCGCTCTCGTAGCCGCCATACATAACTCGCCCGGGACGCCCACCCTTCAATCAGAGTCGGATCTTTTTTTCAGTGGCAATGAGATCGATTACGGCGGCTCCGTACAGGGCAATGCAGTTACGGGCGCCGGTTATAGTGAAAGTACGGTTGTAACAACCACGACAGTAACGTCAGAGGGAACGTGCGTAAGGAAAGAAACAACGCACGCTGACGGAAGCAAAGACGTTGTAACTCTTAACCCCAATGGCACAAAAGTCTATAGCGCCTATGACTCCACTGGGAAACTAAATTTTCAGTCAACCCACAATTTTGTTAAGAATTCAGACGGAACGATTACTGAAAAAGTAGTAAACTACAACGCACTCACCCAAACTACAGAAGCGTATGATAGGGGAACGATCAGAGTAAACCAATATAGCGATGATTTTGATCAACTATTTGGCCCCAAGACCCAACAAGATATGAATACATATCGCTGGAACGCTGTTCATGGCGAAGGCGGAATGATCGATTCATGGGTACGTCAGTATGAGTGGAGCGTCTATGGGACAGCACGATATCCGAATGGTCTGAATGGCGGTGTCTACGTTGATCGATTTGGCATCCCAACCATTGCGGACGATCACTGGCCCGGATGGGAGGACAACGGCGGAACCGTTAAGCGGAATTCAGTCGATGTCACAAGCTCGATGAATGCGGGGGGAATTCAGAAATCCATCCATATGATGGTTACAGATAATCTCGGCAACAAATACCTTCAGGGCAATGCTGGAATCGATATGTTCTATGCTGGCGCTGGCAACGATACCATCTACGGGTATGATGACGGTGATCAGCTCGTTGGCGGAGATGGCAATGACTTCCTTGATGGCGGGAACGGTCATGACAAGCTCTTTGGAGCCCAAGGCGACGACACCATCTATGGCGGCGCCGGAGACGACTTCATCGATGATGCTGTTATAGGTTCCGTTGCCGGCACGCATGTCTATGGCAACGACTCCTTCGACGGCGGCGACGGCAACGACAAGATCTTTGGCCGCTTCGGCAACGACACGCTCCTTGGTGGAGCTGGTAATGACGTCATTGATGCTGGCGAAGACAACGACATCGTTTATGCAGGCGAAGGCGATGATTTTGCTATGGGCTTCACCGGTAACGATGTGCTGGTTGGCGAGAATGGCAACGATACGCTTGATGGCGGGGACGGCAACGACACTCTTTGGGGCGGCGCCGGCAACGACAATCTTGTAGGTGGCCGCGGCGACGATTTCCTCGCCGGCGACAGCGACAACGATCAGCTGCGGGGTCTGGACGGCAACGACACGCTCTTCGGCGGCACTGGCCATGACACCCTCAGGGGCGGCGCGGACCATGACCGCCTCTATGGCGAGGACGGCAACGATTTCCTTGGAGGGGATGCCGGCAACGATTACCTCAACGGCGGCAACGGTGACGACATGATGAATGGCGGCACCGATCACGACACGCTGTGGGGCGGGGCGGGCAACGACACCCTCTCCGGCGACGGCGGCAACGACTTCCTCGCCGGCGATAGCGGCAACGATTATCTGAACGGCGGTACCGGCGATGACACGATGTTCGGCGGCACCGATCACGACACGCTGTGGGGCGGGGCGGGTAATGACAGCCTCTCCGGCGAGGACGGCAACGACTTCCTCGCCGGCGATAGCGGCAACGATTATCTGCACGGCGGCAATGGCGATGACCTGATGTTCGGCGGCACCGACCAGGACACGCTGTGGGGCGGCATGGGCAACGACACCCTCGCCGGCGAGGACGGCAACGACTTCGTCGCGGGCGACCAGGGCAACGACTCGCTGAACGGCGGCAACGGTGACGACACGATGTTCGGCGGCACCGATCACGACACATTGTGGGGCGGGGCCGGCAACGACACGCTCTACGGCGAGGATGGCAACGACTTCCTCGCGGGCGATGGCGGCAACGACTTCATGCAGGCCGGCAACGGCGACGACCTGATGTTCGGCGGCACCGACCAGGACAGCATGTGGGGCGGCGCGGGCAACGACACCCTCTACGGCGAGACCGGCAATGACGTGCTCTGGGGCGAAGACGGCAACGACGCGCTGAATGGCGGGGCCGGCAACGACACGCTCTATGGCGGCGCTGGCAATGACCTGTTCGCGTTCGATGCCAATGGCGGCCAGGACGTGATCAAGGACTTCGGCTACGGCGACGTCATTCGCTTGTCGGGGGTGACGGCGTCGACATCGGGTATGTTCGGGATGCCGGGCAACAACAAGCCGTACACGGTGGGCACGAACACCGTCATCGCCACCACCGACGGGCGCTACATCACCATCGAGGGCGTCACCGCCGACAAGCTCAAGGGCGGCATCGTCAACGGAAACTGGGAATGGCACCTGTAAGATCGGGGAAGCGGACAAGCCGCACTCCCCTTATCCTCTGAGAATCCCGAGCGGCTCCCGCATGAAAATGCGGGAGCCGTTTTGCCGCCGGGAACATGGTCAGGACGAGGATGTCGTCTATCTAAGGGGCTAGACCGCCTTCCCTTTCAGGACATGCCGCCCCGATGATCACTCGCCGTACCGCCAGCGCAGGCCTTACCGTCACCCTGATGGGGCTGTGTCGGCCAGGATGGGCTCAAAACGCAAAGACGTCTCCCGACGCGCTCGAACCAAAGTTCGGAAACGGGCTGCTTCTCCCCCTGACGGCCCGCCCATCTCCCAAAATGCTGCGTCCGGACGCAGCCAGGGAGGCCGATATCTGGGCCTTCAACGGCAGGCTCGGTGAGGCTCTTCAAGTCAAGCAGGGGTCGGAAGCGCGCTTTCTCTTCAAGAATGAGACCTCCCTCCCCCTGTCCCTGCACTTCCAAGGCGTTCGAGGCCTCAATGCCATGGATGGCGTTGGCGGCTTGACGCAGAAGCCCATCGCCCCTGGCGAGAGCTTCACCTATGTCTTCACCCCACCAGACGCCGGCACCTTCCTGATCCGCCCCTGCGTTCTCGGCGGCAGCGCGGAGCCGCTGGGGCGCGGCCTTTCGGCGCTCCTCGTCGTCGAAGAGCGGAACCCTCCGCCGGTCGATCTGGATCTCGCTCTTCTGATCGACGACTGGCGCCTGGACGACAATGGCAGTCTTGCGCCCTTCGAGCCCGCTACAAGGGAAAGCCCGGTCGGGCGGCTCGGCAACTGGCTCAGCGTCAATGGAAAATCCGTGCCGCAGCGGATCGAAGCGGCTCCCGGCAGCCGCCTGCGGTTGAGGCTCGCCAATGCCTGCAACGCAAGAGCCATGCGCCTGCGTTTTGACGGGCTCAGGCCTTCCGTCATTGCCGTGGACGGGCAGCCGACAGGCACATTCGAGCCTCTGAGGGCTTCCCTGCCCTTCGCTCCCGGCACCCGCTACGATATTCTGGTCGATCTCCCCGCCGATGTCGGGGCAAGGGGCACTCTCACGGCGCTGATCGGCGACGGCATCGCCCTCGTCGAACTTGTAACGGCCGGTGAACCGCGCCCGGCCCGGCCCGCCATCGCTCCGTTGCCGCTCAACGACAAGCTGCCTATCGCGATAGAACTGCAGAAAGCCACACGTAAGGACGCCATCATCAAACATGCGCCGGAATTTTCCGGCGCCCCCTGGACGATCAACGGGGCCGCAGGCGATCCCGCAAGCGCTCCTCTCGTCAAGGTCAAACGCGGTACGCCGGTCGTGCTGGCCCTGACCAACCAAACGTCTTTCGTTCAGCCGATACATCTGCACGGGCATGCCTTTCGCCTGCTTCACGCCCTCGATGACGGGTGGGAGCCGTATTTTCTCGATACGTTGCAAATCCCGGAAAATCGGACGTCTCGCATCGCCTTCATTGCCGACAATCCGGGCAAATGGCTTCTGGCCTCGACCGTGATGGAGCGGTTCGATGCGGGACTATGGACCTGGATCGAGGTCAGCTGAACAATCCCCGGAGCACGCCCGGCAGGAGGTCCGCCAGATCCTCGGAGATGAGGCCAGGGCCAAAGCTCGCTCCCGCCTCGGCATGGATCCAGACTCCGGCGCAGGCGGCCTCGAAGGCAGGGACTTTCTGCGCCATCAATCCTGCAATGATGCCGCACAAAGTGTCCCCCGAGCCCGCCGTCGCCAGATAAGGCGTGCCGTTCTCGTTGATCGCAGCCCGCCCATCCGGAGCGGCGATGACCGTATCCATTCCTTTCAGCACGACGACAGCACCCGTATAGGCCGCCGCACGTCTCGCCCGTTCGAGTTTGGAAGGCGGATCAAGGAGATCCGGGTGCCCTTTGAACAATCGGCTGAATTCGCCCTCATGGGGCGTAAGCACGGTCGGCGAGGCATGGAACACCTGGTGCAGCTCCGAGGCCAGTCCTTCGAAAGAGGTCAGCGCATCCGCATCCAGCAAAAGGTTTCGCCGCGCATGGACGGCGACGGCGACCATGGCGCGGGTGCCCGCATGCACACCCAGCGCAGGCCCCAGCACAAGGGCATTGAAGCGTTCGTCCTTCAGAATCGTGTAAAGCCCCTCCGGGCCATCGCATCCCCGCAGCATGATCGCGGTGAGGTGCGCAGCATTGACCCCGATCGCCTCCGGCGGCGATGCGACCGTGACGAGTCCGGACCCGATCCTGAGCGCAGCGCGGGCGGCGAGCCGTGCCGCGCCCGTTCGCGTAGCCCCTCCCGAGGCAACGAGGGTATGGCCGCGCTCATATTTGTGGGAGCTGGGTCCCGGTTTCGGCAGATCGCCGATCCAGAGGGCGGGAGCATTGGCGAAAGTCCTCGCCCCCGTCCCGACGATGGTTTCCTCAGCGATCCCGATATCCGCGACCTCGACGGACCCGCCATATCCCCATCCGGGCAGGAGCAGGTGCCCGGGCTTTCGCGCCGCGAAGGTGATCGTGCGAACCGCTTTCACCGCGATTCCCCTCACCTCGCCCGTGTCGCTGTCGATACCGGACGGCAGATCGACCGCCAAAGCCGGCTTGCCCGACATGTTCATCCGCTCGACCGTCAACCGGGCGGCTCCTTCGAGGTCCCGGGCAAGCCCCGTACCGAATAGGGCATCGACGATCAGATCCGCCTGCTGAAACGGAGCATCTTCGGCAACGCCCACATCGCCGCCCCACTGCGCCGCAGCCTGGGCCGCGTCGCCCTTTAATCGGTCGCGCCCTCCAAGAAGCGAGATGGAGACGCGGTAGCCACGCTTCGCGAGGATGCTTGCGGCCACGAACCCGTCCCCGCCATTGTTGCCCGGCCCAGCCGCCACGACAATGCGGGCGCCCGTGGGGACCATCCGCCCCGCCACGTCCGCGACGGCGCGCCCCGCGCGCCTCATCAACTCGATCCCAGGCATACCCGCCGCGATGGTCGCGGCATCGGCCTGCCTCATTTCTCGCGCGGTCAGAAGGGGCTCGGGACGTGTCATGACAGGGAAATGGCGCAGGTTTGGACCAGGGAGATGACCGAAGATGCAGTTGCACAAACTTTAATCACAAACTGCCTCCCGTGACAGCAAAACTGCCAACCTTGAAAAGATGCGGCCATGGAATGGCCTTCCGGCTGGTGTTAAAAGCGGCAAAACCTCGAACTGAAGCGGTCCTCCGATGAAAAAGATCGAAGCCATCATCAAGCCTTTCAAGCTCGATGAAGTCAAAGAAGCCCTTCAGGAAGTCGGCCTTCAAGGCATCACGGTCATCGAGGCCAAGGGTTTTGGACGCCAGAAGGGCCATACCGAGCTCTATCGCGGCGCCGAATACGTGGTCGATTTCCTCCCCAAGGTGAAACTCGAGATCGTGCTGGCCGACGATATGGTCGAGAACGCCATCGAGGCGATCCGCAAGGCAGCCCAGACGGGCCGGATCGGCGACGGCAAGATTTTCGTGTCGACGGTGGAAGAGGCCGTCCGCATCAGAACAGGCGAAACCGGATCCGACGCGATCTGATCTCGCTTTCCAAGCCACGGTCGGAAGCCGTGAACAGTCAATAAGGGCAGAAGAGGACTAGACGATCATGCAGACCGCCAAGGATGTGCTCAAGGCGATCAAAGACAACGACATCAAGTATGTCGATTTTCGCTTCACCGATCCGCAGGGCAAGTGGCAGCACGTGACCTTCGACGTTTCGATCGTCGACGAGGAACTGTTCGCCGACGGCGTCATGTTCGACGGCTCGTCAATCGCCGGCTGGAAGGCGATCAACGAATCCGACATGACCCTCATGCCCGATCCGGCGACCGCCAATTTCGACCCCTTCTTCTCGGCCTCGACCCTCTCCATCGTCTGCGACATCCTCGAGCCGGCGACGGGCGAGCCCTATAACCGCGACCCGCGCGGCATCGCCAAGAAGGCCGAAGCCTACCTGAAGTCGACCGGCATCGGCGACACGATCTATGTCGGTCCGGAAGCCGAGTTCTTCGTATTCGACGACGTGAAGTTCATGGCCGATCCCTATAACACCGGCTTCAAGCTCGACGCCTCCGAACTGCCGACCAACGGCGACACGGATTACGAAGGCGGCAATCTCGGCCACCGCATCCCGATGAAGGGCGGCTATTTCCCGGTCCCGCCGCTCGATTCGGCCCAGGACATGCGCAGCGAGATGCTTGCTGCCATGGCCTCCATGGGCGTGAAGGTCGAGAAGCACCACCACGAGGTCGCCTCGGCCCAGCACGAGCTCGGCGTGAAGTTCGACACGCTCGTGCACATGGGCGACCAGATGCAGATCTATAAGTACTGCATCCACAACGTCGCCCAGTCCTATGGAAAGTCCGCGACCTTCATGCCGAAGCCAGTCTATGGCGACAACGGCTCGGGCATGCACGTGCACCAGTCGATCTGGAAGGGCGGCAAGCCGGTCTTCGCAGGCAACAAATATGCCGATCTCAGCCAGGAATGCCTCTGGTACATCGGCGGCATCATCAAGCATGCCAAGGCGCTGAATGCCTTCACCAACCCGTCGACGAACTCCTACAAGCGTCTCGTCCCGGGCTATGAGGCACCGGTGCTGCTGGCCTACTCGGCCCGCAATCGCTCGGCCTCCTGCCGTATTCCGTGGACGACCTCGCCGAAGGCGAAGCGCGTCGAGATCCGCTTCCCCGATCCGACCGCGAACCCCTACCTCGCCTTCGCCGCGCTGCTGATGGCGGGCCTCGACGGTATCGTGAACAAGATCGATCCCGGACAGGCCATGGACAAGGACCTCTATGACCTGCCGCCGCGCGAACTGAAGAAGATCCCGACCGTTTGCGGCTCGCTGCGCGAAGCGCTCGCGAGCCTCGACAAGGACCGCGCCTTCCTCAAGGCCGGCGGCGTCTTCAGCGACGACTTCATCGACAGCTTCATCGAGCTGAAGATGGCCGAGGTCGCCCGTTTCGAGATGACCCCGCATCCGGTCGAGTTCCAGATGTACTATTCCTGCTGAGCAGGCAGAGGAGCTTTCCTCCCGGCTGCGGATATGCAGCCTTCTTCCGCCGGGGCCTTCGGGCTCCGGCTTTTTCTATTTGAACGCCCTCGATGAGCATCGCCTCGAATCGAATCATGCGGATGGCTCGCTCTGGTTAGACTTCCATCCCGCAACCCAACGGCTTCTGAGCACGTCACCCTCGCCTTTGAAAAAGGCGTCCGTCAGGCTGCCGGAATCCACCCGGTCCGCGCGGAAATTACGCAGGGCCTCACGCAGCTCGCACCAGGCGACGATATTCGCTGTCTCCGAATAATAGATGAGTGCAATCGGGCGGATCGTCCGTTGCGTCGTGCGACCCTGCTCATCCCGATAATAGATTTCGATTTTCCGTTCGTCGCGAATGGCAGCCCTGACCATCGCGAGATCGATCCGATCCGGAGGCGGCGCAACCGTGCCCCAGGCGTAAAGGGCCTTGGTGCCGAATACCTGCCGCAAGGGCGGCGGCATCGCCGCGGCGATCTTCTGGTTGACATGCTTCGCGGCCTCCTTGAGGGCGACATCGCCCGTTCGCTCCAGAAGGGCGAGGGCGAGGACAATGGCCTCTGTCTCCTCGATGGAGAACATGAGCGGGGGTAGATCGAATCCGGACCGCAGCCGGTAGCCGATACCTCGCCCACCCTGAATCGGAACCCGCATGGCCTGGAGAGCGGCGATGTCGCGATAGATCGAGCGAGCCGTGACGTTCAGACTCTGGGCCATTCGCGCGGCAGTCACGGGAGCATCCGCGATTCGGAGAATCTGGATGATCTCGAAAAGACGCGAGGCCTTGCGCATATCCGGAACCTCTTGTGTCGCAACTGACACAACGCTGTCAGTTAGCAATACTTCCCTACCCGCTTATCCAATTGAACAGGAACGGTTTATATCCGATTCCTGGCGCTGATCCTAATGGGCAACTGACATGACCTATACCGAAAATCTTTGGCTCTTCGCGATTCTTCTCTTCGGCATCATCATCGTTCCGGGGATGGACATGCTGTTCGTCATCGCCAATTCGCTGACCGGCGGTCGGAGGGCGGGACTGGCCGCGACGGGCGGTATCATGATCGGAGGCGCGGCCCACACGGCGTTCGGCGCCATCGGCGTCGGCCTCCTGTCGAGGCTCGCCCCTTCCGTCTTCACAGTGCTGCTTTTTACCGGCGCTGCCTACATGGCGTGGATCGGGATCACGCTCCTGCGCAGTTCCATTACCGTGGATGCAGTCGGCGCGGCGAAGACTCGCTCGCTCTGGGTCGCCTTTCGGCAGGGAACCGTGACCTGCCTTCTCAATCCCAAGGCCTATCTCTTCGTGCTCGCCGTCTATCCGCAATTCATGCTGCCGCAATATGGCGCGATCTGGATGCAGGCCCTGACGATGGGCGCGCTGACGATACTGATGCAATTCGGCATCTATGGCGGCCTTGCCCTCGCCGCGGGCCGGAGCCGGGAATTCCTAATGTCCAAGCCGCGCGCCACCGTGCTCATCGGGCGCGGTGCCGGGCTTGTCTTCATCATCGTCGCCGCACTGACCGTCATCCGGTGAAATCGCGGGAAAGCTTGTGATGGGAGCGCTGCGATGGCCCCGGCGGATACAGCTGTCGATGAAGCTCGCAGTCCTGGCTTTTTACGTCGGGAATTTATGTCGAGATATCAGGATCTAGATCCTCAGATTCTGACAAATGTCACAGCAAAGCTGGAACGGTCTACGGATTGTCCCGTTAGTCGATCTGACGTGTTTGGGTTGGTATTCCCGATAATGAGAGGAACTCGACAATGAAATCTGTGATGATTGCCGCTGCGGCCACGGTTGGATTACTTGCTGTCGTTCCCGCGAGCGCTCAAACCTCGGTGACGACGACGGTATCCCCGTCCACGACGGGGTCGATCACGATCGCACCTGAAAAGCGCACCATCATTCATCAGCAGCTGAGCACGGCCAAGCCGGTCACTGTGAAAGAGAAAGTGACTGTGGGCTGGACGGTGCCGGAGACCGTCACTCTTCAACCCGTCCCGGACACCATCGTGACAGAGGTTCCGACTGTGAAGGGGTATCAGTATTTCCGGTATAATGACGAGGTCGTCCTGGTCGACCCGAAAACCCGAAAAGTCGTGACGATTGTCGAATAGGGCGAACGTTTCACAAACCTTGCCCTAGCTTGAAAGGGCTTTATTCGTATGGCCGTTTCAAGCGAAAAGGCCCGGTGGAACCACCGGGCCTTCTCTGTCGCGTATGCGGCCGATCTTAGTAGGTCGAGAACTTGTAGTTCAGGCCGGCTCGAACCACGCCGAACTCATTGTTCTTGTTGCCGGCGACGCCAACCGGCAGACCGACCACAAAGTGGTCGTTGCCGCGATTGAGATTGACGTACAGACCTTCGACCTTAGCGGTTAGGTTGTCCGTGAAGGCGTATTCGACGCCACCGCCAACGGTCCAGCCAGTGTTCGCATCGCCGTAAGCGAAGCCGCCGGTGGCATAGACGAGCGCGCGGTCGAAAGCGACGCCAGCGCGCGCGCGAACCGTGCCGAACCAGTCGTCCGAGCTGTTGTTGAAGCCGAGGCCGTTGTTGTTGTTGCGGCCAAGATCGGCGTACTGGATGTCGGCTTCAGCGCCGACAACGAACATGCCCATCTGGTAGTTGTAGCCCAACTGAGCGCCGCCGACGAAGCCGCCGTCATTGCCATTGCCAACGAGGCCGACACCCGGGACGAACACGGTATCGTTATTCGTGCTCCAGCCATAGCCGGCGTTCACACCAGCGTAGAAACCCGTCCAGGTGAAGACCGGAACAGCGGCGACGACCGGGGCGGGATGGCGGCGCGAGGGAAGATCGGCAGCCATGGCGCTAGCGGTGAAGCCGAGGATGGCAACGGAGGAGAGGAGAATTTTTTTCATGGAATTGATCCGTTAGTCGAGGAACACGGCCACGCTATTACCTTGCATCGACCGGAACGTCTGTCACATTATTGCAACAACAAGGCCATGGCGCCTCTCCTGGTGTCAATCGCGACACCAGCAACGTCTTATGAGCCGCCCGATGGATCAAAAGCTCGGCCTGCGCGATCACCGTCGCGTGGAGATAACAATGCAATTCCAAAGAATTAGCTGAATTTTGAGAGGCCGTTCGGGATACGTTGCACGCAGTAACGATCGGTTGAGCATATCCAGCCATCGATTGTGGAAGACAATGGCAGACTTCATCGCCCCGAATGCTCCAGCCACATTCGGAGCGCCTGCGTGACCTTCTCCGGCTGCTCCAGACTCGAAAGATGCCCCGATCCGGGCACGACGGTCAGGGAAGCCCATTCGATCATCTCGGCCATCTCCCGCGCCACGTCGGGCGGAGTGATGGCATCGGCCTCCCCCACAAGAATAAGCGTCGGGATCTCGATGCTCGGCAGCATGGAGCGGGAATCCGGACGCCCCATGATCGCGCGCTGCTGGCGGATATAGGCCCCGGCCCCGATCTCCTGCATCATGCCGGTGACGATCTCCTTCAATTCTTCGTCCGCCTGCCGCTCGGGAGCGACGAGACGGGGCCATAGCCGCGCAATGATATCCTTGAAGTGCCCCGTCTCGGCCAGCGCGATCATGCGCTTGCGATCCTCCCGCGCCTCATCGCTGTCCGGGCGGGCGGAGGTATCGAGAAGGGCAAGTCTCTCGACGCGTTCCGGCGCCTGACGCATGACTTCCATGGCGACATAGCCGCCCATGGAGAGCCCGGCGAGGGCAAAGCGCTCCGGAGCATCGGCCAGAAGACGGGCGGCGATCCCTTGTATCGAATCATCTCGCGTATGGTCCGCGACCATGACGGCCCGGGCTGACGACAGGCCCGCGATTTGCGCTTCAAAGAGCCGGGATGTATTGGCTAACCCTGGAATCAATACGAGTGTCTCGGCCATTGCGCCTTTTCCTTGGATTGACAAGCCCATAGCTTGTCCTATGGTCCCGCCTCACCATTACTTGAGCAAAACATCTCAGGTGAAACCAGTCTTGCGCCCGTTTGTTGCCGTATAGAGCGGCCGGCACTGAAAGCGCGTTCAGCTCTCAACGGTTATTCAACTCATGTCGTTCGCCGAACTCGGACTTAGCGAGAAAGTTCAACAGGCTGTTGCCGCTTCCGGCTACACGGAGCCGACGCCGATCCAGGCGCAGGCCATTCCACACGTGCTCGCGCGACGCGATGTGCTCGGCATTGCCCAGACCGGCACGGGCAAGACCGCCGCTTTCACGCTGCCCATGCTGACGATGCTGGAAACCGGCCGGGCCCGGGCGCGGATGCCACGTACCCTGATTCTCGAACCGACCCGGGAACTCGCCGCGCAGGTCGAAGAGAATTTCGACAAGTATGGCATCAATCACAAGCTGTCGGTCGCCCTTCTCATCGGCGGCGTCTCGTTCGGCGACCAGGACGCCAAGATCACCCGCGGCGTCGATGTCCTGATCGCGACTCCAGGCCGCCTGCTCGACCATTTCGAGCGAGGCAAGCTTCTCCTGACCGGCGTCGAACTGCTCGTCATCGACGAGGCCGACCGGATGCTCGACATGGGATTCATTCCCGATATCGAGCGGATCGTGAAGCTGGTGCCCTTCACCCGGCAGACCCTGTTCTTCTCCGCCACCATGCCGCCGGAAATCCAGCGGCTGGCGGATGCCTTCCTCCATAATCCGGTCAAGGTCGAGGTCGCCCGCGCGGCTTCCACAGCGGCTACGATCACCCAGCGCCTTATCGCGACGGGCCGGGAGGATTATGAGAAGCGCGAGACCCTGCGCGATCTCATCCGTGGCGCGACGGATCTGAAGAACGCAATCGTGTTCTGTAATCGCAAGCGCGACGTCGCCGTTCTCCACCGCTCCCTGCAGAAGCACGGCTTCAATGTCGCCGCCCTCCACGGCGACATGGATCAGCACGCCCGCATGGCCGCGCTCGACAGCTTCCGCAGCGGCGAGGTCCCCCTCCTGGTTGCCAGCGACGTGGCGGCCCGCGGCCTCGACATTCCGGCTGTGAGCCACGTCTTCAACTACGACATTCCCCATCACGCGGAAGATTACGTGCACCGCATCGGCCGTACGGGCCGCGCCGGGCGCGCTGGCGCCGCCTTCACGCTGGTCGGCCCCGGCGACGAGAAGTCCCTGGCCGCCATCGAGAAGCTCATCAGCCAGCCGATCGAGTGGGAAGGCCAGACATTGGCCGAACGACCCGCCTCCCCGGCCAGCAGCTCTTCCCG
Source organism: Microvirga sp. 2TAF3 (assembly GCF_052114965.1). NCBI lineage: Bacteria > Pseudomonadati > Pseudomonadota > Alphaproteobacteria > Hyphomicrobiales > Methylobacteriaceae > Microvirga > Microvirga sp. 2TAF3. The sequence continues at coordinate 143,609 of NZ_JBFRFT010000005.1, forward strand.
ACGCCGGGTCCGCGGCGGTTCGGAGCGTTCACGGGGCCGCAAGGGCAGCCACCCTCAGAGCGAGGCCTCCGGCGAGCAGCCCGAAGCTCCGCGTGAGGAAAGAGCGCCTCGTGAGGAAAGAGCACCTCGTGAGGAGAGAGCCCCGCGCCGGGAGCAAAAGCCCCGCGACAATCAGCCCGCCAGGGAGCAGCGCGGCCGATCCCGCCATGAATCCCGGCATGACCAGGATTCCGAGGCGCCCGTGGTTGGCCTTGGCGATCACGTCCCGGCCTTCCTGCTGCGGCCTGTTCCGGTCAAGAAACCTAAATAGGATAGCTTGCCATCGCCTGACATGGCCACAGAATCCCTGAAGGTCCGGCATTCCGGCGTGGGATAAGTTTCATAGCCGAGTGCTGCGGGATCGTTGAACGCCGCAGGACGGGATGAGTCATGGCCACACGCACGGTTGCCGTTTTCGTCGGAAGCCTTCGCAAGGAATCCTTCACACGCAAGGTTGCGAAGGCGCTTGCGGAGCTGGCTCCCGAAGGCCTGAAGCTCACATTCGTGGAAATCGGCCACGTGCCTTTCTACAATTAGGATGACGAAGCCCAGCCTCCCGAGGCGTGGGTTTCGCTCCGCCGGCAGATCGCGTCCGCCGATGCGGTTCTCTTCGTCACGCCGGAATACAATCGCTCGGTTCCCGCCGCCCTCAAGAATGCCATCGATGTCGGTTCGCGGCCCTATGGCCAGAGCGCCTGGGACGGCAAGCCGGGCGCCATCGTCAGCGTCTCGCCCGGCGCGGTAGGCGGGTTCGGCGCCAATCACCATCTGCGCCAGTCGCTCGTTTTTCTCAACGTCCCGGCCATGCAGCAGCCGGAGGCCTATATCGGCCACGTCACGTCGCTCCTCGACGAGAGCGGCAAGCTGGTCAACGAGGGCACGCGCGAGTTTTTGACGAACTTCCTGAAAGCCTTCGCGACCTGGATCGAGACAATCGCGCCGAGAAAGTAGGCGACGTCACCGGCATCATTCCGGGGCCGCGCAGCGGCGTCCCGGAATGACAGGGGTTACGTGCTTTTCTTCGACGCCTTCGCGCGTGCCTTGGCGGGCTTTGCAGCCTGTGCCCGCCGCGCGGCTTGAACGGCAAGCGAAGCGAAGCGGGCTGCCTCGTCCTCATCGTCCAGGCACGCATCCGGCATGAGCCAATAGCTCATCTCCATCGCCCTGCCGTTGTGGGCCGTGTAGGTGAAGGGTCTGGAATTGATGCTGCGGAAGGTCTCGACGGTTTCGGCATCCGCCTTCAGATACAACTCACCGCCCGCTTCCAGAGCGAACATCAAGTCTCCCTGATAAATACCCTGCCCTCCGAACATTTTCCGGATACGCAGGAGATCGACGCTCCGAAAGACATCCCGAATCGTATCCGCGTCCATTCACTATCAAGCCGATTGGAATGCGTCGGGCGTTGCGGGCGTGATCGCCACCGATTCGCCGCAGCCGCAGGCCGAGATCTGGTTCGGATTGTTGAAGACGAACTGCGAGGACATCCTGGTGGCCTGGAAGTCCATCTCCGTGCCGAGCAGGAACAGCACGGCCTTGGGATCGATCAGAACCCTGACCCCCTTGTCCTCGACCACCTCGTCGAGGGGGGAGACGCTTTCCGCATATTCCATCGTGTAGGACATGCCGGCACAACCGCCGTTCTTGACACCGACGCGCACGCCCACAATGGGCCGGTCAGCCTTGGCGATGATATCTTTGACGCGGCTTGCCGCCGCGTCGGTCAAGGTCACGACCTTGAATCCGGGTAGAGCCATGAAATTCTCTCCTGACGGCCGGGTTCAAGGCCCGGGCAGAACGAGTGCGTTCCCCTCAAGATAGGAGATGAACGGCCCCACGTCGAGATTTATCGGGCCGATCAGTACTGTTCAGGTTGACGCTGAGGGCATAAATCCAATCTAAAGACCCCCCAAATGCAAAGGAGAGCAGATGCCGCATCACACGCCGCTGATTTCAACCATCGTTGTCGGCCTCGTCCTGGCATTCACTCTCGGCGCACTTGCGCATCGTCTCCGCATTTCTCCCCTGGTCGGTTATCTGCTCGCCGGCGTGCTCGTCGGCCCCTTCACGCCCGGCTATGTGGCGGATCAGGGGCTGGCCAACCAGCTCGCGGAAATCGGCGTCATCCTCCTCATGTTCGGCGTCGGCCTGCATTTTTCCATCAAGGACCTGCTGTCCGTCAGGGCCATCGCCATTCCGGGCGCCGTCGTCCAGATCGCCAGCGCCACGCTTCTAGGCCTGGGGCTGGCATGGATGATGGGATGGACCCTCGGGGCCGGAATCGTCTTCGGACTGGCGCTTTCGGTGGCCAGTACGGTGGTTCTGCTGCGCGCCCTGCAGGAGCGCCGTCTCGTTGAAACCGAGCGTGGCCATATCGCCGTAGGCTGGCTCATCGTCGAGGACCTGGCCATGGTCCTCACCCTGGTCCTCCTGCCCGCCATCGCCAAGGCCCTGACGGACACCTCGGCCGATCCTTCGACCATCTGGCTCTCCCTGGCCGCGACCCTGGGCAAGGTGAGCGCCTTCGTCGCGATCATGCTGATCGGCGGCCGGCGCCTGATCCCATGGATCCTGCATTTCGTCGCCCATACCGGCTCCCGCGAACTCTTCCGTCTCTCGGTTCTCGCCATCTCCCTCGGCGTCGCCTATGGCGCCGCGGTGCTGTTCGGCGTCTCCTTCGCCCTGGGTGCATTCTTCGCAGGTATGGTTTTGAGCGAGTCGGAACTCAGCCACAGGGCCGCCTCCGAAACTCTGCCGCTTCGGGACGCCTTCGCGGTTCTGTTCTTCATTTCGGTCGGCATGCTGTTCGACCCGACGATTCTCATCCGCGATTTCGGCCCCGTCCTGGCGACATTCCTGATCATCGTCGTCGGCAAGTCGCTGGCGGCGCTGGCCATTGTCCTTCTCTTCGGCCACCCCAAATCCACGGCCCTGACGATCGCAGCGAGCCTTGCCCAGATCGGCGAATTCTCGTTCATTCTTGCGGGGCTCGGCGTCGATCTTCAGATCCTGCCGGAACGCGGGCGCGATCTCATTCTCGCGGGCGCGATTCTCTCGATCCTCGTCAATCCCTTCCTGTTCACTCTGCTCGACAAGTGGACCGCACGGGCGGAGGCTCGCAAGGGCGCGTCCGCCCCGGCCTCTTCCGAACCAGCGGAGCCCCCGACACGGGAGCCGATCCCGAAGACATCCCTCGCGGATCACGTGGTGCTCGTCGGCCATGGACGCGTCGGCAAGTTCATCAGCGCCAAGCTCCTGGCGTCTTCGACGCCTTTCCTCGTCATCGAGAACAACGAAGACAAGGTCGCGCAACTGCTACAGGAAGGAATCCCCGCCATCGTCGGGAACGCCGCTGATCCGGAAGTGGCGGCAGCGGCGAATATCGCCGCCGCGCGATGCCTGCTGATCGCGATTCCCAATTCCTTTGAGAGCGGCCAGGTGGTCGAGCAGGCCCGCACGATCGATCCCGTCCTGCCGATTATCGCGCGGGCCCATTCCGATGCGGAGGGGGACCATCTCACCAAATATGGCGCATCGAGCATCGTCCTGGGCGAGCGGGAGATCGCGCGGGCAATGGTATCCGGCATCCCGGCGGCAAGCCCATCCGAGCCGGAACAGACGGAGGCAGAGGAAACTGAGCGGCAAACGGTTTCCGGCGAAGCCCTCACGCCCAGCGTGAGCCAAGCGGCCTCCTGATTCCTCTACCGTACATGCTCCGGGCGGATTCCCAGGCCGATCAGTCGCGCGGGAATTCGCCTCAGAATGGGCCAGCGATCGATCAGGCGCATGATCCAGGGCGGCTTGATCGCCCCCCCGCTCAGCACATGGCGGATCAGCCGGTTCTGTACCAGAATCTGCAAGCCCTGCATCAGGCGGGTCGGAAGTTCGCGACGCTTCTGAACCTTGGCGAGCTCCTGCTCCCCGACAAGCCCTGAACGGAGCGGCGAGGCGAGGATGTTGGCCGTCGCCACGGCATCCTGGATCGCGAGGTTGATCCCAATTCCCCCGATAGGCGACATGGCGTGCGCCGCATCGCCGATGCAGAGCAGGCCGGGCTTCGACCATTCATTCAGGCGGTCGACGGCAACGGTGAGAAGCTTGATGTCGTCCCAATCCTGCAATTCCGCAACCCTGTCTTTCAGGAAGGGGGCCAGCTCCACGATGATCTCGCGGAAGGATTCGAGGCCTCTTTGCCGGATCTCCTCGAAAGCACCCTTGGGAATGACGAAGGCGCATTGCCAGTAGCTCTCCCGGTCGATCATGACCAGCATCCGCCCGGCCGCGACACGGCCCAAGAGCTGAGCGGGATCGGTGGATTGCCTCGGAAGGCGCATCCAGAGAACGTCCATCGGCGCGCCGAGATCGGTGACGGCAAGCCCCGCCTTCTCGCGGATGATCGAGCGGCGCCCATCGGCCCCGACGACGAGATCGGCCCGCACCTCCAGATCGCCGTCCGGGGCCTTGACCCGAACGCCCGTGATGCGCCGGCCGTCCCGGATCAGATCCGTCGCCTCGGCCTGCATCCTGAGCCTGAAGGTGGGAAACCGCCGGCCCTGCTCGGCCAGGAAGTTCAGGAAGTCCCATTGCGGCATGAGCGCAACGAACTTGCAGTAGGTCGGCATATGCGAGAAATCCGCAAGGGTGAGCAGGGTATCCTCGATCTGGACCCTGACCAGCTGCACCTTCTGGTGCGGCCGTTTCAGGAACTCCTCCAGCAGGCCCAGCTCGTGCATGACCTCGAGAGTCGAGGGATGGATCGTATCCCCGCGAAAATCTCTCAGGAAATCGGCGTGCTTTTCAAGGACCAGAACCTCGACGCCCGCCCGGGCCAGGAGGAAGCCCAGCATCATCCCGGCGGGGCCGCCGCCGACGATGCAGCACCGGACTTGAAGCGTTTCAGAACCTTGCGAATCCATGGCCGGGCCTCCCGACATCCGAATGGATGCCCCTTGGCCCGATACGATTACCACATGTCCAGCGCGACCCGGGCCTCGTCGGACATGCGGCTCTGATCCCACGGCGGATCGAAGACCATGTTGACCTTGACGCTCTGGACGCCCTGGACCGCCGCCACGGCGTTCTCGACCCAGCCGGGCATCTCGCCGGCCACGGGACAGCCCGGGGCCGTCAGGGTCATGTCGATGGCGATGTTGCGGTCGTCGTCGATATCGACCCGGTAGATCAGGCCGAGTTCGTAGATGTCGGACGGAATTTCAGGGTCGTAGACGGTCTTCAGCGCGGCGATAATATCGTCCGTCATACGGTCGAGCTCCTCCGGCGGTATCCCGGCGCTCGGGGATACCTGCGGGGCGTTGGGCGCATCGTTGATCGGGGTCAGGTCGTTCACACGCTATCCTCACGCAAACAGAGCTTCGGCCTTCTGCAAGGCCTCGACCAGTTTATCCACTTCTTCCATCGTATTGTAGAGCCCGAATGACGCGCGGCAGGTCGCAGTCGTGCCGAAGCGCTCCAGGAGAGGCATCGCGCAATGAGTTCCGGCCCGGACAGCCACCCCCTGGCGGTCGATGACCGTGGCGATATCATGGGCATGGGCGCCCTTCATGTCGAAGGCGATGATGGCTCCCTTGCCCTTGGCGCGCCCGTAGATACGCACGGAATTCATGGCGCCGAGCCGCTGATGGGCATAGTCCGACAGGGCCTTTTCATGGGCCCGGATGTTCTCGCGGCCAAGCTCCATCATGAAGCGCAAGGCCGCATCCAGCCCGACAGCCTCGATGATCGCGGGCGTCCCCGCCTCGAACCGATGCGGCGGATCATTATAGGTGACCGTATCGACGTGAACCTCGCGGATCATCTCGCCGCCGCCCTGGTAGGGAGGCATCCGGGCGAGAAGCTCCTTCTTGCCGTAGAGAACGCCGATGCCGGTCGGGCCATAGACCTTGTGGCCGGTCAGGACATAAAAATCCGCGTCGAGGTCGCGCACGTCCACATCGAGGTGAACCGCGCCCTGCGCCCCGTCCACCAGCACCGGCACTCCGTGGGCGTGGGCGATGCGGATGATGTCCTTCATCGGCGTCACCGTGCCGAGCACATTCGACATATGGGTGATGGCAACGATCTTGGTGCGCGGTGAGAGCAGCTTCTCGAACTCATCGAGCAGGAAATTGCCCTCGTCGTCCACGGGCGCCCATTTGATGACTGCCCCTTTTCGCTCGCGCAGGAAATGCCAGGGCACGATGTTGGAATGGTGCTCCATGATGGAGAGGATGATCTCGTCCCCCTCCCCGATGGCCATGCGCCCGAAGGAATCCGCTACGAGATTGTAGGCCTCGGTCGCCGACTTGGTGAAGATGATCTCGTCCACGGACTCGGCGTTCAGGAAGGTCCGTACGGTTTCCCGCGCCCGCTCGAACGACTCGGTCGCCGCATTCGCCATGAAATGCAGTCCGCGATGGACGTTGGAATAAGCGGTCTCCATGGTGTTGACCATAGCGTCGATGACGGCGCGCGGCTTCTGGGCCGAGGCCGCATTGTCGAGATAGACGAGCGGCTTGCCATAGACCTGGCTCGACAGGATCGGGAACTGGGCCCGGATCGCCTCGACGTCATAGGGAGCTGCAAAAGGGGCGTTCATGATGCCTCAACCTCACCGCTTCCCTCCCCCTTGTGGGGAGGGCTCAGGGTGGGGTGCAAGCGCTTCGCTGGAACCAGTGCTGCGCCGGCACCCCACCCGACGCTTTCAGCGTCGACCTCCCCATAATGGGGAGGTGAAAAATCAGGCCCTCGCCTTCAGCCATCCCTCGACGATTGCGACGAGCGCATCATGCGCATCCTCGTTCTCGACGAACTCGATCGCCTCGCCGAGGAATGCCTGAACCAGAAGCCTTTCGGCCTCCTTCTTCGGCAATCCGCGGGCCATGAGGTAGAACAGGAGATCCTCGTCGAGCTGGCCGCAGGTCGCCCCGTGGGCGCACTGGACATCGTCCGCGAAGATTTCGAGTTCCGGCTTGTTGTTCATCGTGCCGCCCTCCGCGAGGAGGAGCGCCGCCGACATCATGCGCCCATCGGTCTTCTGGGCATGATGGGGGACGATGATCTTGCCCTGGAAAACGCCCGTTGCCTCGTCGTCGATGACGGTCTTGAACAGCTCGCGGCTTTCGCAATGGGGAGCCGCATGTTCGACCATGAGGGTCGAATCCGCGTGTTGGCGACCCTTGATCATGGTCGCGCCGTTGATCTGCGCCTTCGAGTTCTCGCCGTCGAGAACGGCGAAGACCTGATGGCGCGATGTGGCGGCGCCCGCCACGACGTTGATGCCGTTGAACTGCGCTTCCGCGCCCATCTTCAACGCAAGGGTCGAAAGAGCGAGCACCCGGTCGCCTTCCGCATTGAGGCGGACATGGTGGATGTTGGTCCGGTCGCCGGCGATCAGCTCGATCACGTCGTTGGGCTGGTGGCCAGCACCGTTCGTGCTCTCATGGCTTTCGAGAAGCGTGACCGAGGCTCCATCTTCCACGAGCACGAGCACACGGGTTGCCGTGGCGACGGCCGAGGAGCTGGCGGTGACGAAATGCAGATGAATCGGCGTTTCGACCGGGCCGACAATGCGCAGCATCACCCCATCCGCCATGAAGGACGAATTGAGCTGGTAAATCGGATTGTCCGCCGCCCACGGCACCGGGCTCAGATGGGCCAGCCATTCATGACCGTTGGCCAAGGCCTCCGCCAGCGGCACGATCTCGACGCCTTCTGGCAGGTTCTCGAAGCTCACCGCCTCGCGCACGAAATGCCCGTTCACGAAAGGCACCTGAAGAGCCGAGACGCCGGATAGCGCCTTGGCGTTCTTCAACGCCGCCTTTGCCTCTTCAGTGGAGGGCTTGGTCACGAAAGGGGCCGCCTCGCGCATGAGGGCGCGCAGATCGGTGTACTTGAACTCCTCGACGCGCCGATGCGGCAGGCCGTTCCGGTTGAAAAGTTCGAAGGCCTTCGCACGCGATTCCGCATCGCCCGGAAGCACCGTCCTGGCTTCCTCGAAAGCTTGAACCAGCCCGGTTTCGGCGGGCGTCTTCATGAGTTTGACCTCGGCCATGTCAGGCGGCCTCGCTTTCCCGGTAATCGGCATAGCCGTTCGCCTCGAGCTCGAGCGCCAGCTCCTTGCCGCCGGACTTCACGATGCGGCCGGCCGACATCACGTGCACCGAGTCAGGCACGATGTAGTTCAGAAGGCGCTGATAGTGGGTGATGACGAGGAAGGAGCGATCCGGCGAGCGAAGCGCGTTCACGCCCTCGGAAACGATGCGCAGCGCATCGATGTCGAGGCCGGAATCAGTCTCGTCGAGAATGCAGAAGGAGGGCTCCAGCAGCGCCATCTGCAGGATTTCCATGCGCTTCTTCTCACCACCGGAGAAGCCGACATTGAGGGCGCGCTTGAGCATGTCCTTGGGAATTTCGAGCTTCGTGGCCGCCGCGTTGACCCGCTTGATGAAGTCGGGCGTGGTCAGCTCGTCCTGGCCGCGGGCCTTGCGCTGGGCGTTGATGGCGGCCTTGAGGAAGGTCATCGAGGCGACGCCGGGGATCTCCAGCGGGTACTGGAAGGCGAGAAACACGCCCGCCGCGGCGCGCTGATCAGGCTCCATTTCGAGCAGGTTCTGGCCGTCGAGCAGGATCTCGCCGTCGAGGACTTCATAGTCCTCCTTGCCGGCGATCACGTAGGACAGGGTCGACTTGCCGGAGCCGTTCGGCCCCATGATGGCCGCCACCTCGCCGTTGTTCACGGTGAGATTGAGCCCGTTGAGAATGCGCTTGTCCTCGATCTGGACCACGAGGTTTTTGATTTCGAGCATTTTAGAAGTCCTTACAGATCGGCCAGAGCAACGTGATCCACGTTCAAGGGCTCCAGTCCGTTTTTCTTTGCGTACTCGTCCGCTTTTTTAAGGTCTTTTAGAGCGTCGAGAATTCCACGTCGAACAATAGGCAAATAGCTGTGATCTGTGTCGTTGAAGCCAAAGCCGGCCCGGCGTGAGTCAGCCTCAGACTGCACTTTTTTGTAGAAGAACATGGGATGATTAGCGCCAAATTCATAATCCTTCCCAATCGAGGCGAATTCGACATCCCCATTGTGTGAGAAGATGATCCGATCGCCAGTGCAATACGCCGAGACCTTGTACTTCTCGAACATGCCATTCAGCGCCTTGAGCTCGCTTGTCATCAGGCGAAACCGCGCCGTTCCGACAAGGAGTTCACGCATCTGATTACCCTACCGAGCCTTCAAGCGAGATCGAAATGAGCTTCTGAGCCTCGACCGCGAACTCCATGGGGAGTTTCTGCAGCACGTCCTTCACGAAGCCGTTGACGATAAGCGCCGTCGCCTCCTCCTGGGAGAGACCGCGCTGCTGGCAATAGAACATCTGATCTTCGGAGATCTTGGATGTCGTTGCCTCGTGCTCGAACACGGCGGTGGCGTTCTTCGACTCGATGTAGGGCACCGTATGCGCGCCGCACTGGTTGCCGATGAGGAGCGAATCGCAGTTCGTGAAGTTGCGTGCACCCGACGCCTTGCGATGCGCCGAAACCAGTCCGCGATAGGTGTTCTCGGACTTGCCCGCCGCGATGCCCTTCGAGATGATCCGGCTTGTCGTGTTCTTGCCCAGATGGATCATCTTGGTGCCGGAATCGACCTGCTGCATGCCGTTCGACACGGCAATCGAGTAAAACTCGCCGCGCGAGTTGTCGCCGCGCAGGATGCAGGACGGGTATTTCCAGGTGATCGCCGAACCCGTCTCAACCTGGGTCCAGGTGATGACCGAGTTCTTGCCCCGGCAATCGCCGCGCTTGGTCACGAAGTTGTAGATGCCGCCCCGTCCCTCGGAATCGCCAGGATACCAGTTCTGGACGGTCGAATACTTGATCTCGGCATCGTCGAGCGCGATCAGCTCGACCACCGCCGCGTGAAGCTGGTTCTCGTCGCGCTTGGGGGCCGTGCAGCCTTCCAGATACGAGACGTAGGAGCCCTTGTCGGCAATGATGAGGGTGCGCTCGAACTGGCCGGTATTCTTCTCGTTGATGCGGAAATAGGTCGACAGCTCCATCGGGCAGCGGACGCCCGGGGGGATGTAGACGAACGAACCGTCCGTGAAGACGGCCGAGTTCAGGGTCGCGAAGAAATTGTCTGTCACCGGCACGACCGAGCCGAGATACTGGCGCACGAGGTCCGGATATTCGCGGATCGCCTCGGAAATCGGCATGAAGATCACGCCGGCCTTCTTCAGCTCTTCCTTGAAGGTCGTGGCGACCGACACGGAGTCGAACACCGCATCCACGGCCACCCGACGCTCCGGCTCGACGCCGGCCAGGATCTCCTGCTCGCGCAGCGGAATGCCGAGCTTCTCGTAGGTCTTGAGAATCTCAGGGTCCACCTCGTCGAGGGACTTCGGCGCCGGATTGTTCTTCGGCGCGGCGTAGTAATAAATGTCGTTGTAGTCGATCTTGTCGTACGACACGCGCGCCCAGTTCGGCTCCTTCATGGTGAGCCAGCGCTTATAGGCATCGAGACGCCACTGGAGCATCCACTCGGGCTCGCCTTTCTTGGCCGAGATGAAGCGGATCACATCCTCGGAGAGGCCCTTGGGAGCCTTTTCCATTTCGACTTCCGTCTCGAAGCCGTATTTGTATTGGTCGACGTCGATCAACCGGACTTGGTCGATCGTCTCCTGCACAGCAGGCATCTGTCTCTCCCACCGCTCACGGCTTCAAGGGCCGCGGGTTGATGACATGGAAATACGAGCGTGGCTTATCTAAGCCGCGTTCGCCTTCCGCTTATATAGGGTGCCGACCACCTTTTCGCACGCTTCCGCAAAGCGGATCACGTCCTCTTTTGCAGTCTTCCACCCCAAACTGACACGCAGAACGCCTTCCGCCAGGGCCGGTTCGACCCCCATGGCATCCAGCACATGCGACCGCTTGACCTTGCCGGACGAGCAGGCCGAGCCTGACGAAAGGGCAACCCCCGCCAGATCGAAGGCGATCAGCGCGGTTTCGGCCTTCAGACCCCGTATGGCAAAAGCGAAGGTGTTCGGCAACCGTTGAGCTTCAGCGGAGACGATGACCGCATCCGGAGCGATCCGGCGCAGATGCGCCTCCGCCTCGTCCCGCAATGCCTCCACCCGGGCCGCTTCCTCTGCCATGGTGGCCAACGCGATCTCGGCTGCCGCACCGAAACCTGCGATCGCGGCCACGTTCTCGGTGCCGGCCCTATAACCCTTCTCCTGCCCGCCGCCCCGGATCAGCCGGTCGGCAATCTCGAGCTGGTCGGAGGCCAGGACGACCGCGCCAATCCCCTTCGGGCCGCCGATCTTGTGGGCCGAAAGCGTCAGCACGTCGATGCCGAGCTGGGCCATGTCGATGGCGAGCTTCCCAGCGGCCTGGACGGCATCCGTGTGGACCAAGCCGCCCCGCTCGTGGACGAGGCGGGCAATCTCGGCCACCGGCTGGAGGACGCCGGTCTCGTTATTGGCAAGCTGGACGGAGACCAGGATCCGTTCCTCACCGACCAGTTCCAGGCGGCTCTTGAGCCAGGCCAGGTCAATAGTGCCGTCGGCATCGACCGGCACGATCTCGACCGCCTCGACGGGAAAACGGTGGCCGTTAAGGACACAGGGGTGCTCGGTCGCTCCAACCAGGAGCCTCGACGGGCCCGATTCTCCGAGGCGGCGCAGGGAGGGGCTCAGCACCATATTGGATGCCTCGGTTCCGCCGCTGGTGAAGATGACGTTCTTCGCCTTGGCGCCGACGAGCCGGGCCACCTTGTCCCGGGCTTTTTCAATCTCCGCCCGTGCGGCCCGCCCTTCGGCATGAACGGAGGAGGCATTTCCAGGGAGTTCGAGGGCACGCGCCACGACATCCGCAACCTCGGGCCGCAGCGGCGAAGTCGCGTTATAATCGAGGTAAATACGCCTGTCCGATGCCATGCCGCCTGCCGCGCCTCACGAAATCCTTGCAATTGCCCCTGGTTGCTATGCTAAAGCACCACAACCACATCATCTCAGGTCCTGCCTGAACGGCTTTTGCCTCAGGCGGTCCGCAGGAAAGACACTTTAGAATAATTCTAAAGACTTTTACAGAAATCCAAGGCCTGAAGTCAAGGCCACAAGGCTTTCCCTCTCCTGAACGAGAGGTTGATCAAGAGGTTCACATTTATGCCTGAGGTCGTCTTTACAGGTCCCGCCGGTCGCATCGAAGGGCGCTACCAGCAAGCCAAGCAAAAAGGGGCCCCGATCGCCATCGTGCTGCATCCGCACCCGCAATTCGGCGGCACGATGAACAACCAGATCGTCTATAACCTATACTACGACTTCCTGAACCGCGGCTTTTCGGTCCTGCGCTTCAATTTCCGCGGCGTCGGCCGCAGCCAGGGCGCTTTCGATCACGGCCAGGGCGAGCTGTCGGATGCCGCCGCCGCCCTCGACTGGGCCCAGGCCATGAACCCGGACGCCCGCGCCTGCTGGATCGCCGGCGTGTCCTTCGGCGCCTGGATCGGCATGCAGCTCCTGATGCGCCGTCCGGAAGTCGAAGGTTTCATTTCCATTGCCGCTATGGCCAACCGCTACGATTTCTCGTTCTTGGCCCCCTGCCCGTCCTCCGGCCTGTTCGTGCACGGCTCCGAGGACCGCGTCGCCCCGGTGAAGGACGTGGTCAGCGTGATCGAGAAGGTCAAAACCCAGAAGGGGGTGAAGCTCGAGCACGCGGTCGTCGAAGGCGCCAACCACTTCTTCGACGGCAAGGTCGACGAGCTGATGCTGTCCGTCGATGATTATCTGAACAAGCGCCTCGGGACGGCTGAAGCAGCGGCATAATACGCGGCTTCGAAAGACTTCAAATAGCAAAAGGGCGGATCGCTAAGACCCGCCCTTTTGCATTAAAGCCTGAACCCGAATGATCAGATCAGGATAAAGTTCTTGCTGGTCAAATCCAGACCTGCCGCCAGAACGGCAAACTTAATCTGCGCAGCACCACCTAATCCATCCGCATCATAGGAGAGATCGCCCGTCGCCTTATTGTAGACGATCTGCGCACCCCATGCATTCGCACTCGATCCTGTGGCGAGTGAAACCGATGCGCCAAATCCGCCAAAGATGCCACGGCTCAGCTCGATCGTATCCTCTGCAACATTGAAGAAGATAATTTGATCGACATTGGTGGTCGCATTCAGAGCCGAATTGAAGGTGAAGATATCACGACCGGCCTCTCCGATAAGAGTGTCATTGCCCACACCGCCATTGATACGATCGTCGCCAGTACCGCCGTAGATGGTATCGTTACCGGCACCTCCTTCAAGGTAATCGCTGCCATCTTCTCCTGCGAGGAAGTCGTTACCGTCCTCGCCATAGAGACGGTCCTGACCTGCCCCGCCCCATAGAGTGTCCTGATCCGTCCCGCCGAACAGTTTGTCGTCACCATCATGGCCCATCAGCAGATCATTGCCTTGGTCACCAACAAGAGTATCGTTACCACCCTCGCCATAGAGCACGTCATTGCCGGTCTCGCCATAGAGGGTGTCGTTGCCCGCGCCGCCCCACATGCTGTCCTGGTCGGTGCCGCCGAACATCAGGTCGTCGCCGTTGCCGGCCTGCATGAAGTCGTTGCCGCCATCGCCCGCGAGGAAGTCGTTGCCATCCTCGCCGTAGAGGGTGTCGTTGCCCGCGCCGCCCCACAGCGTGTCGTGATCGGTGCCGCCATAGAGCGTATCATTGCCGTTGCCGCCGTTCAGGGAGTCGTTGCCCTGGTCGCCCGCGACGAAGTCGTTGCCGTCCTCGCCGGAGAGCGTGTCGTTGCCCATGCCGCCCCACAGCGTGTCCTGGTCGGTGCCGCCGAACATCACATCGTTGCCGTTGCCGCCGTGCAGATTATCGTTGCCGCTGTCGCCCGCGAGGAAGTCATTGCCGTCCTCGCCATAGAGAGTATCGTTGCCCGCACCGCCCCACAGCGTGTCATGCTCGGTCCCGCCGTTGAGCGTGTCATGACCGTTGCCGCCGCTCAGGTAATCGTTGCCGCCATTGCCTGAGAGCATGTTGTTGGCGTCGTTACCGACAATCCTGTCATTACCTGATCCCGCGATGGCATTCTCGATCAGCGAACGCGTATCACCGTGGTATTGCAGAGCGTTATAGACATTGCCGTTGGGTCTGCCATCAACGTTCCCTGACAACTGAGCTACAGAGAGCATTGAGAAGCCGCCAGGTGCAAGATCGATACTGAGATTGCTGGAATAGCTTGACAGGTCGTACGTGTCGTTGCCGCCGCCGTCCCAGACCGTCAGAAGAATCTGGGTTCCAAAAACCTTACCTTGGCTGACACCATTGACGAATGTCTCACCGCTGTTCGGATTCCATTTGTAGGTCGTGTTACCGTTATTCGTTGTAAAATCAGCGCCGTACATCTCCTGCAACGCAGCGATGTCGTACATCATAAAGGTCTGAGGTCGGCTCGTCTGGTTGTAAGACATGACCGAGTATTCAGTCTTATCATGAGCGGCACTCATCTTCGGGAGGTATCCGCCCGAGTCGTGTGTATGCTTCAACCCTAGAGTATGGCCAAGCTCATGTAGGAGGGTCGTATAATAGCCATTACCTGAAATCGCAGTGTTTCTATCTGCCGAATCAATCCAAGTATCGCCGCCATAGACAGGAACACCTGGATAATAGCCATGGGAACGGTTAATAAGATTATCCCCAGGTTCATAGGCGCTAATCTTAACATTAGCGTCATTACGGCCAGCATAAACAAAGTCAGCGTTCGTGAATGACTCCAAAGAAGTCAAATTCATTCCGCCGCCCGAGCCTTCGAAAATACTGAAGTACGCTGACTGCGCATCATAGGGGAGAGGCCTGTAGCCTGATGCGCTTGGATTAATAGCTTCATAGTCTGACCGCGAATCAGGGAAGCTATAGGTAATCGCATTCGAAGCCCACTGCGATCCCGAAAGAACTGCTAGAACATCACTATCGACATTTGTCGGTACATAAAACTTAGCACCGGAAATCGTCACATTAGGCAGACCCGTCGCCGCCGCGGAAAAAATACCCAGCGGAACGCCTGATATGTTTTCGTTAACCCAGTTATATGGCGAGGAAAAGAAAGAGGACAGATTTGTTGATGTAGAGGATATCCAAGAGGAAGCTGACGAAACTGTGGACGAAACCCATTGCTCCAACGAAGTGACAGTGAGAGGGAAACTCATAGCAGGCCACCTTTCGGATGTGATAACATTTCGTAAACTAAAGGCCAAGGTTCAAGAGTCAAGAGACCAAACGCTCTAGTAGCGGGGATGGAATCCCCCTTAGAAGCTGCTAGGAGACCTCAACTAATTGGTAGAGAGACGAGAGCCGCGATGAACGCGCCACGATCGGAGTTCCTAAAAGTCCTGACGGAACGGGGCTTTATCCACCAAACGTCCGATTTCGAGGGCGTCGATACCGCTGCGCGCGAGGGTCGCCTCACGACTTATGTGGGTTACGATTGCACCGGCCCGTCACTCCATGTCGGACATCTTCTGTCGATCATGATGCTGCACTGGCTCCAGAAAACCGGGGCCGGCAAGCCGATCACCCTCATGGGGGGCGGCACGACCCGCGTCGGCGATCCTTCCGGCAAGGACGAGAGCCGGAAGCTGCTGACGCCGGAGCAGATCGAGCAGAACAAGGAAAGCCTCAAAGGCGTGTTCTCACGTCTGATCACCTTCGGCGACGGCCAGCGCGATGCGATCATGGTCGACAACGCGGAATGGCTGACCAAGCTGAACTACATCGATTTCCTGCGGGATGTCGGGCGCCATTTCTCCGTCAACCGGATGCTGTCCTTCGACAGCGTGAAGCTGCGCCTCGAGCGCGAGCACGAACTGTCCTTCCTGGAATTCAACTACATGATCCTCCAGGCCTACGACTTCGTGGAGCTTCACAAACGCTACGGATGCGTCCTCCAGATGGGCGGCTCCGATCAATGGGGCAACATCGTCAACGGCATCGATCTCGGTCGCCGTCTCGGCACGGCACAGCTCTTCGCGATCACATGCCCGCTTCTGACGACCGCCTCCGGCGCGAAGATGGGTAAGACGGCCTCCGGAGCCGTGTGGCTCAACGCCGATATGCTGAGCCCCTACGATTACTGGCAGTTCTGGCGCAACACCGAGGACGCGGATGTCGGCCGGTTCCTGAAACTGTTCACGACGCTGCCTCTGGAGGAGGTCGCCCGGCTCGAAGCGCTTCAGGGCGCCGAGATCAACGAGGCGAAGAAGGTGCTCGCCACCGAGGCCACAGCCCTCATCCATGGCCGCGAAGCTGCCGAACTGGCCGCCGAGACGGCGCGCAAGACCTTCGAGCAAGGCGCCCTCGCCGAGACCTTGCCGACAATCGAGATTCCCTCGGCTTCGCTAGAAGAAGGGCTCGGCATCCTGGTGGCCTTCGGCCCCGATTACGCCAAGCTCGTGCCTTCCACCAGCGAGGCGCGCCGGCAGGTGAAGAGCGGCGGGCTCAAGGTCAACGACCAGACCGTCACTGACGAGCGGGGGGTTCTGAGCCTCTCGGACATGACGGCCGAAGGGGTCATCAAGCTGTCCTTCGGCAAGAAGAAGCACGTTCTCCTGCGCGCCATCTGACGAGGCGTTTGCCGCATTTTCCGCAGATCTCCGGCTCTGCGGAAAATGCTCCCGATCAACGCTCTGGAGTCGCGGGCAGTTCGCCAGCCTGCGCCCCGCTTCCAACGCCGAAGAGCTTGCGCAGGAATCCTGGCGCGACAGCGGAAAGCGGATTGACGGTCAGGGTCGGCGCGTCGCTGGGGCCCGCAACCCGAAAATTGACCGCGAAAAGTCCCTCATATTGCCCGCCTCCGAGGAGCGGACCGAAGAGCGGCACCTGCGCGAAGGCATTGTTGAGGCCGAAGGCCGGAACGAAAGTCCCGGCGATATCCATGCGCTCGCGGGCATTGTCGATATAGCCTCCGAGCGTGAACCCGACCTGACTTCCGAAGATCGCGGCATCCTTGAAATCGAGACGGCCGGCCGACCGCGTGAAATCGACCCGTGCCTTCGTGAAGGTCACCTCGTTCACGTCCACCCTGACCGCCTGGGCGTTTCCGGCCCGATCCAGACCGGCAACGACCTGGGACTGCGTCGGGATGATCCGCCGCAGGGCCGGCTCGTTCCTCACGGCGAAATCACGCAACGTCAGTACGCCGCCCTGCGGACCGTCTCCGGTAGCCATCTGGAGAATGAGATTCCCGCCAGCCATCCGCTTGTAGATGTCGAGGAAGCGCAGGAGCGAACCTGCATCTTCCGCCTGGAGGAGGATGGTCGGACCTACGCCGGCCTGTGCAACGGTCCTCGCGACGATATCGGTCGCGCCGAGCCGTCCCTTCATCTCCAAATGACGGATATTCTCCTTGCGCATGGAGGCCTTGATGGCGGCATTGGTGATCGCCTCATTGTTGTAACCGGTCAGGATGTTGAGCGCGAGATCGAGGTCGAAATCCTTCACGTCCCGCTGAGCGGACGCATTGCGCCCGGCAGGCGCGGGCGAGGAGCCGATCGCTTTCGTAAATGGACGCGCATCGCCGACATTGCCGCGGATCACGACCTTGTAGGCGCCGTTGGTCCGCTCGACCTGAGCGCGCATATCGTCGCCTGGCGAGATCTTGAAGGTGGTGAGATCCGCCTTGTCGAGTCCGCCCTCGCTCGTGAGCGTCGCCGTTCCGCGCAGCTGGACGGAGCCCGCATCGAGCTGCAAATCGCGGATTTCGGTCGATGCCCCTTCGATCATCACGAAGGAAAGCTTGCCCGGGCGCCCTGTCGGCTTGGTCCAGCCCGGAATGAGTTGATCCACTCCCATCTTGGTAAGGTCGGCTTCGAGCCGGATGCCGGGCTTCGCCGAGGTTCCAAGGGGAACCGTCGCCTTCAGGGGCAACGTCCCTGTCAGTTGCGAGCCAAAAGACAGGCCGCGCTTGGCCCGCGCCGCCTCGTCGAGACTGAAGGCGACATTAGCTTCGCCTTCTTGCGGCGTTTTATGAACATCGATGGAGGCGGCACTCCCGCCCATCCTGCCGTCGCCTTTGATGGACAGGTTGCCCCGATCATATGTGATGGCGAGATTGGCGTTCTCCAGCCGGTCCTTGCCGAAGAGCTTGTCGATGCTGAAGTCGCTCACCGTCCCGCCGACCGTGAGCGGAAGGTCGGCGAAGGCGGGGACATTGTTCACGGCGAGATCGATCCCGACGCGCAGATCCGTTTTGCCCTTCATCGTGGCAGGATCGACGTCGAACCCCGCGATTTCATGGACCAGCGGCTCCTGCAGCAAGGCTCCCAGGCCATCGGCGGCCCCAGCGAGGCGGAAATCGATCTTCGCCAAGGCATTGTCTGCCCAGTAATCGTCGAGGACGAAAGTTCCGTCGGAGGCGTTCAGGCTGCGCTCGCCCGCCATATCGACCCGGCCCGTTGGGGCGCGAATGAGGACCTTCTTGCCCGTTACGTGGCCGGAAACCGCCATGCGGGAAACTGGAGGAAGCCCTTTGGCTGCCCTCAGGATGCCATCGGATATGGCGAATTCGATATTCAGGGAGCCATCCGGGACCGGACCGCCGGAGACGGCCTTGACGATATCCTCGCCGTTCATTCCGACCTTGAGGGCAATCGCATCCAGCATGCCCGCCTTGAGGTTGGAAATGAGGAATTTGCGAACAGGCGGCGCTACGGCTTCCGGCCATATGCGGAGAGCGGAGCGCACGTCGGTCTTCTTTGCGCGGACATCCAGCTTGAGGCCATGCGGATCCGCCGAGGCGCCCAGGATACCGCTGATCTCGGCGGAGAGATCGGGCCCCTGAAGCACGATGGACTTGATCGAAACCCCATCCGGCCCGGCAAGCTCGGCCTTGAAGTCGCTGACCCGGACGGGCCTGTCGCTTTCGGCGGCGCCGGACAGAAGCAAATCCTTGCCGCCGAGCGAGAGATGCCAACCATCCGTTCCGGCGGCGGTGAGCAGCCGTCCCTGGAGGCGGACTTGATTGCCGCCGCCCTTCAGCGCGAGATTCGAAAGATCGAGGGCCTGGTCGTTCTCGTCCCAAGCAGCTTCGATCATGGCCCGCTCGACCACGAGAGGCGAGGTGTCCTTGTCGTCGATCTGGACGATGCCGGCATTGCTGTCGAGCCGCGCCTTCAGCTCCGTCACGCGCCCATTGGCATAGGCCGCATCGACGCGGCCGGAAAACTCGAGATCGGTCGTCGCCGGGAGCGCAGAAAGACCGGTAAGCAGCAGGATATCCTGGATGGGGGCATTGTCGGCGACAACGGCGGCACGATAGCCGCCATCGCTCTCCACATTCGCGTCGCCGCTCAGCTGCCAGCCTCCCTGCGGCCCCTCGAGAGTCGCCGCGAAATGACGCCCGCCCGTCTCAGTCCAATCGAAGGTAGCATCGAACCGGTCGATCGTGCCCCGCTGGCGCCCTGTGGCATCGACGAAAGCGAGGCGCGCATTCGTGACCTGGGCCTTGTCGATGGAGCTCAGAATACTTTTCGGCCCCAGCACCAGATCGAACAGTGATCCGACGGCCCCCGAAACTGGAGAGCTGCCCGGAGTAGCCTGCGGCAAGGAAGCCACCACTTGCTGCGAGGGGCTCGCCGGAGCAGGTGCAACGGCCTCGCCCCCTTCCCCATTCGGTACGGAAGCGAAGGTCAGCGAACCGTCCCGGTTGACGAGGACACGCAATTGCAGATCGCGCAACTCGATCGACTTGGGCTGAAGGTTGGCGGTGAGCAGGGACAGACCATCGACGCTGACCGTGGCGGAGGGGGCACGTAAAACGAGGGCGCCGTCCGGCGCCCTGATGTCGAGCCCATTTGCCATCAATGCCGGTGACCCGCCCCGTAGCTCGATGGCCGTGTTGCGCAACGTCACGGTCCAGCCCGGCCCGATGCGGGAGGCTAGCGCCTCGGCGACCCGCTCCGGAAGCCGTCCGAAGCTCAACGGCCCGGCCGACAGGCGCATGTACAGAATGCCGAACGCGATGCCGAGGAAGAGGATGAGGCCAAGCTTCAGATACAGAGCTCCACGGAGCACACGCTGCAAGGCGCTGCGCTTCGCCGGATAGCGCCGGATCGATCTGGTGCGAAAAAATGGCTTCATACTTATTTCGTCAGGCAATCGGCTCTTGAAGTATCGTCGAGAGAGAGGAATCAGATGGGGGACCTTAACTCTCTTGCACGCGCGCCGCGACCATCTCTTTCAGGTGATCGCGCAAGCGTCTCCAAACATCACATTCCGCCGAAAGGAAGGCGAGCGATGACGATAGCCCCCGGAGCCCAAGCCCCATCATTCTCCCTGCCTGCGACCGATGGCCGGCAACTCACCCTTGATGGTCTCAATGGCCGGAAGGTCGTGCTCTATTTCTATCCGAAGGACGATACCAGCGGCTGCACGCTGGAAGCCCAGAATTTCCAGGCGTTGCGGCAGGATTTCGCGGCAGCGGACACGGAGATCGTCGGCGTTTCTCCCGATTCCCTGAAGAGCCACGACAAGTTCCGCACCAAATACGGCCTCGACTTCACCCTCGCCTCGGACGAGGCCAAGACCATGCTCGAAGCCTATGGGGTCTGGGTGGAGAAAAGCATGTATGGCCGCAAATACATGGGCGTCGAGCGCACCACTGTGCTAATCGGCCGCGACGGCAAGATCGTCCGCATCTGGTCCAAGGTGAAGGTCCCCGGCCACGCGGAGGAGGTGCTGGCCGCGACAAAAGCCCTGGATTGAATTAGTTCGGCGAAGCCTCGAGCCAAGCCGACAATCTCTCCACGATGGTCTTCATGGCTTCGACCGAGGTGGCCACGTCTCCGGGTTTCTCGAGCCCATGGTCGAGATCGGGCAACAGAACGATCTCGACGCCTCTGTCGCGCGCCGCCTGAAGATGCCCTTCATCGTAGAGATAGTCGGCGGTTCCGATGAGCAGGATCGACCGCTGGGGACAGCGCGCCATGCCTTCCGGAACACCCGGCGTCTTGAAGCCGGGCGTCAGCCAGACGAGATCGGACTTCGCCAAACGAGGCTCATCCGGAATCGTGAAGGCCATCGCCGCCGTTCCTGCCGACTTGCCGACAATCGTGAAATGCTCATAGCCATCGAGGGCGAGCGCTACCTGCAATGCCGCCTGCGTATCCGCCTTGATCCAACCGAGCTTCTCTTCGCGAGGAGCAGCGAGAAAGTCGGGCATGAGATCGTAAGCGTAGTCGACAGTGAGAACGTCGTGCCCGTGCGCCAGAAGGAGCTGGCGACAGTAATAGAGCGCGGGCATCGTGTTGCGATAACCGAAGCCCGGAAACAGGATCGCCAGCCTTCGAGCTTGATCGTCACGGCGCGTCAGAGCATTGGGAAGGGCAAGGCCGCGATAGCCTGCGATCGCAAGGGTGCTTTGTTTCATCGTCTGATCCCGGTGAAGGGCTCGCTTTTCATAACCGATCACCAGGCTCTAGCTTTTTGGAAGAAAGCATTTTCTTTCGCAGAGTCGGAGGCACTTTTGCGGAAAAGGCTCTAATCTATATCCTCGACCTCGGCCCCGCCGCCATAGACGCGCTGCGCGAGCGAGGCTTCCATGAAGGGGTCGAGATCACCGTCCAGCACGTCCTGCGGGCTCGTCGATTGCGCGCCGGTGCGCAGGTCCTTCACCATCTGGTAGGGCTGCAGCACGTAGGAGCGGATCTGGTGGCCCCAGCCGATATCGGTCTTGGCGGCAGCCTCCGCATTGGCCTTTTCCTCGCGCTTCTTCAGTTCCGCCTCATAGAGGCGAGCGCGGAGCATGTTCCAGGCGGTGGCCCGGTTCTTGTGCTGGGAGCGCTCCTGCTGACAGGCCACGACGATGCCGCTCGGGATGTGGGTGATGCGTACCGCCGAGTCGGTGGTGTTCACGTGCTGGCCGCCCGCGCCCGAGGAGCGGAACGTATCGATGCGGCAATCCGATTCCTTGACCTCGATATTGATGCGGTCGTCCACCACCGGATAGACCCAGACCGAGGCGAAGCTGGTATGACGGCGAGCGTTCGAGTCATAGGGCGAGATGCGGACCAGCCGGTGCACGCCCGACTCGGTCTTGAGCCAGCCATAGGCGTTGTGGCCCTTGATCAGGAGCGTGGCGCTCTTGATGCCTGCCTCTTCGCCGTCCGTGATTTCCAAAAGCTCGACCTTGTATTTCCGGCGATCCGCCCAGCGCGCATACATGCGCTGGAGCATGGAGGCCCAGTCCTGGCTCTCGGTGCCGCCGGCACCGGAATGCACTTCGATATAGGTATCGTTGCTGTCGGCTTCGCCGGACAGAAGCGTCTCGACCTGGCGGCGTGCGGCCTCGGCCTGAAGGGCGCGGATCGTCTCCTCGCCTTCCTTCACCGTTGCCTCGTCACCCTCGGCATCGCCGAGCTCGATCAGGGTGACGGCATCGTCGAGTTCCTGCTCCAGGCGCTTGATGGCCGCGATCTGATCTTCCAGGGATGTCCGCTCGCGCATGATTTTCTGCGCGGCCTCGGCATCGTTCCAGAGGTTCGGGTCTTCGGCGTTGGCGTTCAGTTCTGCGAGGCGTCGCTGGGCATTGTCCCAGTCAAAGATGCCTCCTCAGCAGCCCGACTGACTGCTTGGTCTCATCTACGAGATGTTCGATTTCGGCGCGCATTTTTCGTTTGAAGTCCGTGCCATGAGTGTTTGCGGCGTCTTAAGGGCAGCACCGCAATGTGTAAAGGAACTCTTCGGGAAGCGGTTGTTTTCCGCTCCGCTGTTTTTCGAAGAGTTCCTTATGTGGTGTTTCAGAGGCTCAGTACAATCCGCCGATGCCGGCGCCGACAGCGCGCCGCGCTTCCGGTGGAGCCTCGGCCTGAAATCCATCGACATCGACCGGAACATAGGTTTCCGGCGGACCGGTGCCCGGCTTGAACGCCTCGACGATGACGCCCCCGCCCTCGCCCGGACCAGCACGCGTGCCTGTCGAAGCGTTGACGCGGATCAGCTTGATACCGGCCGGGACACGGAACGGAGTCGCCGGCTTGTCCTTGAGCGCCATCTGCATGAAATCGCGGAAGACCGGCGCTGCATATTGGCCCGCAGTGGCGGCGTTTCCGAGCGATTGCGGCTTGTCGTAGCCGAGGAAGACGCCGACAGCGAGGTCGGGCGAGAAGCCGACGAACCACACGTCCTTGGCATCGTTGGTCGTTCCGGTCTTACCGGCAAGCGGCTTGCCGACGACCTTGACGCTCTGCGCCGTACCGCGCTGCACGACACCTTCCAGGATCGAGGTCATCTGGTAGGCCGTCAGCGGGTCGAGCACCTGCTCCCTGCTATCTGTCAACTTGGGCGCCGCGCTGCCATCCCATTGGGCGGCATCGCAGCCGATGCACTTGCGGTCGTCATGCCGGTAGATCGTGCGGCCGTTCCGGTCCTGGATGCGGTCGATCAGGGTCGGCTTGATGCGGCGTCCGCCATTGGCGAACATCGAATAGGCCGCCGTCATGCGCATGACCGTCGTCTCGCCTGCCCCGAGGGACATGGAGAGCAGCGGCAGCATGTCGTCGTAGACCCCGAAGCGGCGGGCATATTCCGCGACGGCCGGCATGCCGATCTCATTCGCCAGCCGGACCGTCATCAGATTCTTGGAGTGCTCGATACCATAGCGCAGGGTGCGCAGACCGGCCGACTTGCCGTCATAGTTCGACGGAGCCCAGGCCGCTTGGCCCGGTCCCATATCGAGAACGAAGGGCGCATCCAGGATCTGGCTCGACGGCGTATAACCCTTGTCCAGGGCGGTCGAGTAGACGATGGGCTTGAACGACGAGCCCGGCTGGCGCATGGCTTGGCTGGCCCGGTTGAACTCGCTCTGGTCGAAGGAGAACCCGCCGACCATGGCGTGAACGCGGCCCGTATAGGGGTCCATGGCCACGATCGCACCCGAAATCTCCGGAATCTGGCGCAGACGGAACTGGTCGTCCTTGCCCTCCATCGGCTCGACATAGACCACATCGCCGGGAGAGAGCGCCTTATCGACGGTGCGGCGCGTCCATTTCACGCCGTCGGCGGTGATGAAACCGGTCTCGCGATCCCGTGCAACCTGTCCGGAAGCCTCTTTCTTGGGCTGGAGGCCAATTCGAGCCCTGCCGCCTGAGACATCGAGAACCACGGCCATGCGCCAGGGCTGCACGTCGCCGAGCGACGGCACCTCGGCCAAGGCCAGACCCCATTCGCGACCGGCGAGATCGATCTTCTGCTGAGCGCCGCGCCACCCGCGGGCCTGGTCGAAGCGCACTAGGCCGTCGACGAGTGCCTTGCGGGCCATGGCCTGCATCTGCGGATCGAGGGTCGCGCGGATAAGAAGACCACCCTCGTAAAGCTTTTGCTCGCCATAGCGCTCGGCGATATCGCGGCGAACGCCCTCGGCGAAATAGCCTGAGGCGATGCTGTTGGGCGAGATGACGCGCGGATTGACGTTGAGCGGCTCCTTCTTCGCCGCATCCCCGGCCTCGCGCTTGATGTAGCCGTTATCGACCATGCGATCGATTACCCAGTTGCGGCGATCGAGGGCGGCCTGGCGCTGTCGGAAGGGATGATAATTGTTAGGCGCCTTCGGCAACGCCGCCATATAGGCCACTTCGGCGATGCTGAGTTCGTGCACCGACTTGCCGAAATAGTTCAGGGCGGCGGCGGCGATGCCGTAATTCCCGAGGCCGAGATAGATCTCGTTGAGATAGAGCTCGAGGATCTTGTCCTTCGAGAAGGTCGATTCCATCCGCAGGGCGATCAGAGCCTCACGGATCTTGCGCTCGTAGGTACGCTCGTTGTTGAGAAGGAAGTTCTTCGCGACCTGCTGCGTGATCGTCGAGGCGCCCTGCTCGCGCTTTCCCCCCGAGCGGAAATTGGCGACGATGGCGCGCACGATGCCCTCGGGATCGATGCCCGCATGCTTGTAGAAATTCTTGTCCTCGGCGGAGAGGAATCCCCCGATCACAAGCTTCGGAACCGCTTGGATCGGCACGTAAAGACGCCGCTCGCGGGCATATTCCGCGATCAGGCTGCCATCCGCCGCGTGGACACGCGTCATCACCGGCGGCTCGTAATTGGCAAGTTGGGCGTGATCCGGCAGATCCTTCGAGAACATCCAGTAGCCATAGGCCAAGCCCGCGGCACCGATCAGGAAGAAGATCGCCCCGATGCTGAAAAGAAAGCCGAAGAATCGTAGGACGAAGCGCATCCGAAAGTATTCCGTTCCCGGCGCCCATGGCGCCCATAAACCCGATCTGCAACGCTGCCCCTCGTCCCGGGCAGCCGAGGCGTCAGCCTCCCTGCCCTGTTAACTGAGGAATCGCGCCCCCGCCATCGGTATCCACACCGTTTCTATGGTAAAACTGCGGCAGCCCCCTGCCGGACGAGCCTCGTCGCGAAAAAGCGATCAATCGCAACGGACATCGCCGTGATCGCCTTGCCGCGCCATTCGTCCGACATCAGCAGGTCGAGATCCTGCTTGCTCGAAAGATAGCCCAGTTCCACCAGGACCGAAGGCACGTCATAGGCCCTCAGCACTCGGAAACCCGCCTCGCGACGGGGGTTCTTGTTCAGCCGCGCCACCGAATCGAGCTCCCCGACGAGGCGGGTCGCGAAACGATGGGAGAAGCTCCGCGTCTCCCGCAAAGTCAGGTCTTGCAGGATATCCATGACCTCATCAGGTCCGTCGGCCGAATCGATGCCGGCCACGGCGTCGGCCTTGTTTTCACGATCGGCGAGCTGGGCCGAGTCGGCGTCCGATGCCCTTTCCGATCCGGTATAGACCGTCAGTCCCCGGACTTCCTGGCCGCCGGAAATCGAATCCGCATGGATCGAGATGAAGAGATCCGCATGGGCGGCCCTGGCGGCGCGCACCCGGTCGCCGAGGGAGATGAACGCATCCTGGTCCCGGGTCATGACCACCCTGTACTGGCCTTGCGCTTCCAGCCTCTTCTTCAGGAGCTGCGCGAAGGACAGGACGATCTCCTTCTCGAAGGCGCCGGTCAGCGCATTGGCACCGGGATCGACGCCGCCATGGCCGGGATCGAGCACGATCACGGGGCGCTTGTCCGTTGCGGCCTCGGCGACAGCCCGCCCGGAGGCCGCCTTGCCGGTTTCGGCAGCACTCTCGGCGGCCGCCTTCCGGAATTCCTCACGGTCGACCCGGGTCAGCTCGATGACGAGAATGGCGGCTCCGCTGAGTGCGCTCGGCTCGGTCCGGATCGCCGACACGACAGCCGGTTGCGCCAGATCCATCACGACCCGCGAACGCCCGGGGGCAAAAAGACCATAGCGGTAGGAAGCGATCAGCCCTTCGCGCTTGCGTCCGATATTGGCGGGCAGATGAAAGGCGACTTCCGGCAGATCGACGATGAGGCGGTCCGGGCGCTCCATCAGGCGAGTCTGTACGGTGACCTTCTCGGACAACGTGACCTTGAACCGGGTTTGGGACCCTTCGACCTCGACAGCGACATCCGCCGCGACGACCGTTTTGTTTCCCTGACCGGCGCCTGCGGCGGCCCATGCCTCAGCGGATCCGGCAACGGCGAGCGCTGCCAGAAGCCAGAAGCAAACATGGCGCATGAAGCGCGTCATAGGCATTCCGCTCGCCGGTTGGTTTTATGCGCCCCTCACTACCTCCATAGTCTCGATTTCGTTAATGAAACCTCACCTCTATGGCTTTATTGTTGCGTCACTGTTGCAACTATGGCACGGTGTCTCAGCACCTTGCCAAACGCATGGTTAGATCTGTAATGATCATGATCCCGTCCGGCATGGCCGATTCTGGCGGCGGGTCCGTGGAGACGGTTGTCTTGACCGATCCGCTGGACTCCCGCCACCCTCGACAGGCCCACGGACAGGTTCAAATGGCGATAATTCTCGCCTTTAATACGCCGGTGGCCAGTTCGATCTGGCGCATCGATTTCGAAAGGGCCGTCGTTGAATGGTTGCGCAAGCGAAGTCAGTCCTGACTGTCGTAACGGCACCGTTCGATGCGCGCGATCGGTTTCGCGCCCGCCCATGCTCCGCTCAGTTCGGCGTGGCGTCGGCCCAACTTAACCCAGAATGCGCCCTTGTGAGGCGCACGATGGCGACCGCTCGCAATCCGAACGCAATTTTCGCCCGTCGCCCTGTCATGCGGCGCGGCACCCCGCCCTCAATGCGGCTCCTGCCTCAGGTTCTGCCCACGGTCGCCATGTCGAGAGTTCAACATGGCAAACAAGATGCTCATCGATGCCTCCCACCCGGAAGAAACCCGGGTTGTGGCGGTACGTGGTCAAAAGGTCGAAGAATTCGACTTCGAATCCGCTAACCGGAAGCAGCTGCGAGGCAATATCTACCTCGCAAAAGTCACCCGGGTCGAACCGTCGCTCCAGGCCGCCTTCGTCGAGTATGGCGGGAATCGCCACGGCTTCCTGGCTTTCAGCGAAATTCATCCGGACTATTACCAGATCCCCATGGCTGACCGCATCGCGCTCCTCGAGGCCGATGCCGAGGCGCAGCGCGAAGAAGAGCTAGAGGAAGAGCGCCGCCGCAATCGTCGTCGCCGTTCCGCTCCCAAGCGCGCGCAGGCCGGCGAAGCAGTCGTTTCCTCGGAAGCCGAGGCCGGTGAGGGCGAAACGCCCGGCATGACGGAAGGCGAGACCTCCGGTGAGGGCACCGAGGCCATTGCCGCAGAAGCGCCGGAAGGCGCGGAAGACCGTCCCGTCGAGCAGGCTCACGAGCACGACGGACACGAGGCGGAAGCCTCCGACGAAGACCATGGCAACGAAGACCATGGTGAGGAAGACCATGGCGACGAGGATCATCACGAGGATGATCACGAGGACGCGGTCGAGCAACTCGGCGGTGGCGACGCCCTGGAGGATATCCCCCAGCGTCCACGCACGCAGCGCAAACAGTACAAGATTCAGGAAGTGATCAAGCGCCGGCAGATTCTGCTGGTGCAGGTCGTCAAGGAAGAGCGCGGCAACAAGGGCGCGGCGCTCACGACCTATCTGTCGCTCGCCGGCCGCTATTCGGTGCTCATGCCCAATACGGGCCGGGGTGGCGGCATTTCGCGCAAGATCACCAACGCGGCCGACCGCAAGCGCCTGAAGGAAATCGCCCAGGATCTGGCAGTGCCGGAAGGAATGGGCATTATCCTGCGCACGGCGGGCGCCTCCCGGACGAAGCCGGAAATCAAGCGCGATTACGAATATCTGATGCGGCTCTGGGAAAGCGTGCGCGAGCTGACCCTGACCTCGTCGGCTCCCGCCCTCGTCTATGAGGAAGGCTCGCTCATCAAGCGCGCCATCCGCGACCTGTACAACAAGGACATCGACGACGTTCTCGTCGCCGGCGACGAAGGCTATCGCGAAGCGAAGGACTTCATGCGCATGCTCATGCCGAGCCATGCCAAGATCGTCCAGCCCTACCGCGAGCCGCAGCCGCTCTTCGCGAAATACGGCATCGAAGCGCAGCTCGACGCCATGTTCTCGAACAATGTCACCCTGAAATCGGGCGGCTATCTTGTCATCAATCCGACGGAAGCCCTGGTCTCCATCGACGTGAACTCGGGCCGCTCCACCCGCGAGCACAATATCGAAGACACGGCGCTGCGCACCAATCTCGAAGCAGCCGAGGAAATCGCCCGCCAACTGCGCCTGCGCGATCTCGCCGGCCTCATCGTGATCGACTTCATCGACATGGAGGAGAAGCGGAACAATCGCGCCGTCGAGAAGAAGCTGAACGAGTGCCTGAAGAACGACCGCGCCCGCATCCAGGTGGGACGCATCTCGCCTTTCGGCCTGCTCGAGATGTCGCGTCAGCGCATCCGTACGGGCGTGCTCGAATCCTCCTCCGTTCCCTGCGCCCATTGCGCGGGTACGGGCTTCGTCCGCTCGACGCCGTCCGTTGCCCTGCACGTGCTGCGCTCGATCGAGGAAACCCTCATCAAGAATGCCGGCTACAACCTCATCGTCCGGACCCGGATGGAGGCGGCCTTCTACATCCTGAACCAAAAGCGCGTGCATCTGCGCGAACTGGAAAGCCGCTTCGGTGTCGCCATCACCGTCATGGCGGATGACAGCCTGACCGGCACCACGACCTATATGATCGACCGCGGCGAGCCCGCTCTGCGGCTGGAACAGAAATCCGCCGCCACCGGCGTCCAGATCGACGCGATCATGCCTGTCGACGAGGCCCCCGAAGTCGAGATTGAAATCCCGACGGAGGAAGAAGACCAGGTCGAGGAAGCGCATGCCGGCGAGGAGCGCGAGGAGGAAGGCGAAGGCGAAGGCGGTGGACGCCGCCGCCGCCGTCGCCGCCGCCGCCGGGGTCGCGATCGTGAGACCGCCCGGGGCGAACTCCATGCCGAAGGCGCGGCCGGCGAGGCTCTCCAGGAAGCCGAGGGCGAAGAAGGCGAAGAAGGCGAAGAAGCAGCCGAGGCAGGCGAAGCGGTTGCCCGCGAGGCGGCCGAAGCCGAAGCCGATGGTGAAGACCGGGCCGGTCGTCGCCGTCGTCGGGGCCGTCGCGGCGGCCGCGGCCGCAGCCGCGACGAGGCTGTCGAGTTCGCGATCGAGGAAGGTTTCGTCACCCCCCGCGAAGAGGAAGCTGAATCTGCTCCCTCCGAGCCCGCTCCGACGGAAGCGGCACAGGTCGTCGAGACGATGGATCGCATCATTGCCCCGCCGTCTCAGCCGGCCGATGAACCCGCAGCCGAGGCCCCGGAGCCGGTCATTCCCGAGCCGGAACCGGTCGCCGTCGTCCTGACGCCTCCTGATCCGAACCGCCCCAAGCGCGCCGGCTGGTGGTCGAAGGCCAAGTCGGTTCTCGGCGGGTCGTAAGAGCGCCGAACCCGGACTGACGGAAGTTATTTCAACCAGGTCGCGAGGCGGGCAACCGTCTCGCGACAGTCGTTTTCGGAGCCCGCGAAGGACAGGCGCAGGTAATGCGAGCCCTCGATGGGGTCGAAATCGAGGCCGGGGGTTGCAGCCACACCCGCCTCTTCCAGCATGCGCCTGGAAAAGCCGATGGAATCGTTCGTGAAGCGGGCGATGTCGGCATAGATATAGAAGGCGCCGTCCACCGGATGCATCTCGGTGATGCCGAGCCGGGGCAGCTCTTCCAGAAGCAGCGCGCGGTTGCGGGCGTAGCCGGCCTTGACGGCTTCCAATTCGTCGATGGCATCGAAGGCTGCCAACGCCGCCACCTGGGAGAGATAGGGCGGCGAGATATAGAGATTCTGCGCCAGCCGCTCGATCGGTCGCACCAGACGGTCCGGCACCACGACCCAGCCGATGCGCCAGCCGGTCATGCAATAATATTTGGAAAACGAGTTGATCACGACCGCATCGTCGTCGGTGGTCAGGGCGGTTGTCGCGGGCTCGCCATAGGTCAGGCCGTGATAGATCTCGTCGGAGACGAACCAAAGCCCCAGGCGGCGGCAGGTTTCGCCGAGTGCGGCCAGAGCCTCGCGGCCGATCATCGTGCCCGACGGGTTGGCCGGGCTCATGGCGAGGATGCCGTGAAGCGGCCTTTCCGCATGCGCCTTCTCGATGGCCCGGGCCGTCATGATCCAGCCATCCGCCTTCGACAGCGGAATGATGACGGGCTCGAGATCGAGTGCCTCGAGGATATTGCGATAGGCCGGGTAGCCAGGCGCGGTGATCGCAACCCGTTGACCGGGATCGAAAAGGCTTAAGAAAGCCAGCACGAAGCCCGCCGACGAGCCGGTGGTCACGACGACCCGTTCGGGGGCGAGGCTCACCCCATAGGTGTCCCGGTAATGCCGTGCGATCCGCTCGCGTAGGGCAGCCATCCCGAGCGCCTCCGTATAGCCGATACGGCCGAGATCGAGGGCGGCCTTGGCGGCCTCACGGGCGGCCCGCGGCGCTGGGGCGGAGGGCTGGCCCACCTCCATATGGATGACGCTGTCCCCTCGCCTTTCTTTTGCCGCGGCCGCGCTCAATACATCCATGGCCAGGAAGGACGAGACGCGGTCCATGCGGCGCGCGACGACGGGCAGGTGAAGTTCGGGAAGAGCTTTTGTCATGAATGGGCTCGTAACCGCTTGAGGGTTAAGCCTCAAGGATCTTCATGCCAACGAAGCCGTGAATTGACGCTATGCACCCAAACTCGTAACTCTCGCCCCATATATCATCGTCCCGTCATTCGCACGCGAACGGCCTGAGGACGAAGGCTATTTTATCATCTGCCTTGGGGACCGCTTCTCCGGGCACGATCCAAGCTCCCGCAAAGGACCGTCCATGCGCTTTTCGCTCCTCAAATCCTGTCAGGCCGCCATTCTGCTCGGCGCCATGGCATTCGGTCCGTCCGCCATGGCACAGAAGGCCGAGTTCTCCGATCAGCAGCGCCAGGCCATCGGCGAGATCGTGAGGGATTATCTTCTGAAGAACCCGGAGCTGCTGCAGGAAGTCATCGCGGAGCTGGAAAAGCGCCAGGCGGAGAGCCAGCGCGTGGCGCAGGCCAGCGCCTTGAAGGAAACCCGGCAATCCCTTCTCAATGCGCCTCATTCCCTGGTCGTCGGCAATCCCTCCGGCGACGTGACCCTGGTCGAGTTCTTCGATTACAATTGCGGCTACTGCAAGCAGGCGCTCAACGACCTGCAGACACTCGTTAAGAGCGATCCCAAGCTTCGTGTGGTTCTGAAGGACTTCCCCGTCCTCGGCCCTGACTCCGTCGAGGCGAGCCGGGTAAGCTTGGCCGTGAAGAACCAGCTCCAGGGCGAGAAGCTGTTCGACTATCACGTCAAGGTCCTGGGCGCCCGTGGCCGGGTCAACGGCGAGAGGGCCATGTCCGTAGCCAAGGAGATGGGGCTCGATATGGCCCGGCTCCAGAAGGACATGGCGGGCCCCGAGGTGCTCAGCGCCCTTCAGGAGAATGCCGGTCTCGGCGACAAGCTCAGCCTTACCGGGACACCGGCCTTCATCATCGGGGACGAGGTCATTCCCGGAGCGGTCGGACTCGAGCCCCTCAAGCAGGTCGTCGCCAATGTCCGCCGGTGCGGCAAGGCCAACTGC
This sequence comes from Microvirga sp. 2TAF3, assembly GCF_052114965.1. Lineage (NCBI taxonomy): Bacteria > Pseudomonadati > Pseudomonadota > Alphaproteobacteria > Hyphomicrobiales > Methylobacteriaceae > Microvirga > Microvirga sp. 2TAF3. The sequence goes on from NZ_JBFRFT010000005.1 coordinate 175,674, forward strand.
TGATCGGGCAAGCGCCGATAGCGGCGCACCTTTCCCTATCGTCAGACTCCCGGGGAGCCGTCACGACCGCCAAGGGCCAAGCTAAGCTTTGGAAAGGCTTGGTTTTCCCCTTCCCCCGGGATCGCCTTTTGGCTAAGACGGCGTTTCGGCTCCACATCTCGGAGCTCTTTGGAACGCTCCATACGCGATGATCACCGTCCACGTCCTCAATGGACCCAACCTCAATCTGCTCGGCCGCCGGGAGCCGAATGTCTACGGCAGCATGAACCTGCCTGAAATCGAGCAGCTTGTGCGCGAGAAGGCTGATGCCTTGGGCGCGTCGATCACGTTCCGCCAGTCGAACCACGAAGGACATCTGGTCGACTGGATCCAGGAAGCGGGAGTTCAGGGAGCCGGCGTCGTCATCAATGCCGGCGCCTATACCCACACTTCGATCGCCATCAGGGACGCCATAGCCGGCAGCGGCGCCCCGACGGTCGAGATTCATCTATCGAACGTTCATGCTCGCGAAGGCTTTCGCCATCGCTCGTTTATCGCCCCGGTCTCCGTGGGCGTGATCTGCGGTTTCGGCCCGATGAGCTACCTGCTCGGCCTCGAGGCGATTCACCGCGTCATGGTCGAGCGAGCGCAGCAAGCCAAGCCCTCCACTCATTAGTTCCTCAAGAATAAGAGGTGAGCCCCATGGCCAAGGACAACCCTTTCGATCCCGATCTCGTGCGTGAGCTGGCGAACTTGATCGCCGACACCGATCTCACTGAGATCGAAGTGGAGAAGGGCGACCTACGCATCCGCGTGGCGAGAACCGTCACGGCTGCGGTGACCGTTCCCGTTGCGGCGCCTTCCCTTGCTGCCGCTCCCGCGCCGGTCGTCGCGCCTCCTCCCGTCGTCGCTGAGGCCGCGCCGAGCGCGAAATCCGCCGCCGCCCATCCGGGCGCGGTGCTCTCGCCTATGGTCGGCACTGCCTATCTCAGGCCCTCGCCGGATGCGAAGCCCTTCGTGGAGGTCGGCTCCAAGGTCCAGGCCGGCGACAAGGTTCTGCTCGTCGAGGCCATGAAGACCTTCAACGAGATCACGGCCCCCCGCGCCGGCACCGTGACGGCGATCTTCGTCGAGGACGGAACGCCTGTCGAATACGGCGAACCGCTGCTCGTCATCGAGTAATGGCGATGTTTGACAAGATCCTCATAGCCAACCGCGGCGAGATCGCCCTGCGCATCCTGCGCGCGGCGAAGGAGCTTGGCATTGCCACCGTCGCCGTGCATTCCACCGCCGATGCGGATGCCATGCATGTACGCCTCGCCGACGAGAGCGTCTGCATCGGCCCGCCCGCCGCCCGCGACAGCTATCTCAACATCCCAGCCCTGATCGCCGCCTGCGAGATCACCGGCGCTGATGCGGTCCATCCCGGCTACGGCTTTCTGTCCGAGAATGCCCGCTTTGCCGAGGTGCTGGAACATCACCACATCGCCTTCATCGGCCCGAAAGCGGAGCATATCCGCATGATGGGCGACAAGATCGAGGCCAAGCGCACCGCGAAGCGCCTCGGCATTCCCTGCGTGCCCGGCTCGGAAGGCGGCATCACGGACGAGGCCGAGGCCAAGCGCGTCGCCAAGGACATCGGCTATCCGGTGATCATCAAGGCTGCCGCCGGCGGTGGCGGTCGCGGCATGAAGGTGGCGCGGACCGAGGACGATCTCGTCCACGCGCTTGCAACCGCGAAGACCGAGGCGAAGGCCGCTTTCGGCGACGACGCGGTCTATATCGAGAAGTACCTCGAGAAGCCGCGCCACATCGAGATCCAGGTTCTCGGCGACGGCAAGGGCAACGCCATCCATCTCGGCGAGCGCGATTGTTCGCTCCAACGCCGCCACCAGAAGGTCTGGGAGGAAGGTCCCTCCCCGGCTCTCAATGTCGAGATGCGCGAGCGCATCGGCGGCATCGTGGCCAAGGCGATGCAGGACCTGCAATATGCCGGTGCCGGCACCATCGAGTTCCTCTACGAGGACGGTGAATTCTATTTCATCGAGATGAACACGCGCATCCAGGTGGAGCATCCGGTCACCGAGATGATCACCGGTATCGATCTGGTAAACGAGCAGATTCGAATTGCGGCAGGCGCGCCCCTCTCGGTGAAGCAAAGCGACATCAAGATCGAGGGCCACGCCATCGAATGCCGCGTGAATGCCGAGCATCACGCGACCTTCCGCCCCTCGCCCGGCACCATCAGCTATTTCCACCCGCCCGGCGGACTCGGCGTGCGGGTGGATTCGGCGGCCTATCAGGGTTACCGCATTCCCCCACATTACGACTCGCTCGTCGCCAAGCTCATCGTGCATGGCCGCACCCGCAACGAGTGCCTCATGCGCCTGCGCCGCGCCCTCGACGAGTTCGTGGTGGACGGGATCGAGACCACGCTCCCTCTCTTCCGCACTCTGGTGCGCAACCCGGAAATTCAGAACGGCCAGTACGACATTCACTGGCTTGAGAACTTCCTGAAAACGGGCGGCCTCGACAACGTCGAGCAGGGCTGACGCGGCACTCCCGCGCCAGTCCTCCATTATCGCCAGGCAGTGCCTCGGACTAACCCTTCAGGCTAGTCCTGAAGCAAGCTTAGCAATTCATCCGGTTAAGAGAAAAGGCTGCCAAGTTCAAAGCTTGGCAGCCTTTTTTGTCTCCGGCTGCGATGGCGTTCGGAGCGTTCAACGGGTCTTGAACGACGTGATGCTTGTGCCGCACACTACTTATTCATTCCGGCCTGACAACTTAACGCCCACGCCCTATTCTCTAAAGCTCACGCTGTCATCAGGTCTGGTTATGGATGAGTAGGGCATCTGATCGCGCTCTCGAAATTACCCCCGAGATCCTTCTCAGGGCCTACGCCGCAGGCATCTTTCCGATGGCGGAGGATGCGGACGATCCGTCCTTGTTCTGGGTCGAGCCGCGGGAAAGAGGCATCATCCCTCTCGAGGGATTTCATGTCGGGAAGCGCCTTGCCCGTACCGTGCGTTCCGATCAATTCGAGATCAGGGTGGACGAGGATTTCGACGCCGTTATTGCAGGTTGCGCCGCACCCGCTTTCGACCGGGAGAAAACCTGGATCAGCCGCCGGATCCGGGAACTCTACGGCGAACTCTTCGATGCGGGCTACTGCCATACGGTCGAAGTCTACCGGGACAATCGTCTGGTCGGCGGCCTCTACGGCGTGCGTCTGAGAAGCGCCTTCTTCGGCGAGAGCATGTTCCATGCCGAGCGCGATGCATCCAAGGTCGCGCTCGTTCATCTGGTGGCCCGCCTCCGGCGCGGCGGCTTCACTCTCCTCGATACCCAATTCGTGACGCCGCATCTGGCGCAATTCGGTGCTATCGAAGTGCCGCGTCGCAACTACAAGCAGATGCTCCGGAACGCCATGGAGTTCGACGCCGATTGGGATACCTGGCCGCAAGGCAAGATCGTCAGCGGCGAGGAAATCCTCGCCGAGATCCCGTAAACTTTTCCAGCCTTATCGGTCGTTGGAGCGGTTATTGCCGAGGATTGGCGTCGGTGGAGCGCGCCGGACCGGCTGTCGTGGCAAGGGAGCAACCTCGACCGGCGGCGGAGCGGTCTGCGCCGCAGCGGAGGGAGGGCTCATGATATCCCCGGGCCGGGTGGCTTCGACCGGCCGACGGGGATCGTGCTCGATGGGCGGCGGCTCCTCCGCAAGTTCCTTCGGCTCCGCGATGACTTCAGAGCCGCCTTTGCAGTCGACGAGCCAGATATCGTAAACCGGGTGCTCGACGCCGTGCAGCCCCGGGCTCGCGGCGAACATCCAGCCGGAAAAGACCCGGCGGGGCTTGCCATCGGTTCCCGTCTCGTCGACCTCGACGAAGGATGTGGTGTTGGGATTCTCGTTCGGCGGCTTGGTGAAGCAGACGCGCGCGGTCATCTGCAGGGCACCGAACTGCACAGTCTCGTCGATGCCGACTTCGAAGGAAACGATCCGCCCGGTGATCTTGTCGAGTCCCGAGAAGACAGCCGTCGGGTTCTTGATCCTGTCAGCCTGAGCCGCGCTTGCGCCGCCAATCACCGATGCGAGCACCAAAGCGGCCCGCGTCCAACCGAATTTCATATTGTTCGTCCACGCCGTGAATCAGCCGGCCAAGCGTGGCCGTCTTTGCGTTGCAGCCACGCGTTAACACGGTAACGGTGTTGGAAAAAGGGCAACGTGTCCGAAAGATTGGCTAGGGTCATGGATATCCTATAACCCGGCCCGACGGAAAAAATCCCTCGCGCATCCAATAGCCTATTCTCTTGCGATGGGTGCCGCCTATCGCCCGCATCTGAAAATCGGGTGGAGAGCGAATCTGCTCCGAGCCCAAGGACTGCGATAGATTTCCCGTGATTTTGTTCGTCGGCGGGATCGGTTGCACAGCATGGATTGTTCCCCCTCGGCCAGAAGTCCAGTTACGACCAGCTGCTGCCATCGCCGACGCAACAGGACCCATGACCGCCTTATCGACTTCCGAAAGAGGAAGAATGTCCCTAGACTGCGCCCTTGCCGATGGGCCTAGGAGTTTGGCCTTATCCGGCGCCTAAGATGCTCTGACATCGGCGATGCGACCGATATCATGGGGAATAGATGCCTCGCTTCCACGCGCGGGAAAATTAGCACTGTCGGATTTCGGATCGGCACGCGCCGATCCATCCTCGATGCAGACATGATGGAGCCCGAAATGAGAAAAGTCGTCTCCGCCGCTTTCGTGAGTTTGGACGGTGTCATGCAGGCGCCGGGCGGGCCGCCGGAGGACCCCACGGGCGGCTTTACTCATGGTGGGTGGACAGTCAACTATTGGGACGAGCCCATGGGGCAGTTCATGGGCGAAATCTTTTCAAGCCCCTTCGACCTCCTGCTCGGCCGCAAGACCTACGAAATCTTCGCCGCCCACTGGCCCTTCGTCGAGGGCGGCGATCCGACGGCGGAGTTGTTCAACGCCGTCACCAAATATGTCGCCACGTCCTCCACGGAGCCGCTCACCTGGAAGAATTCCGTCGCCTTGCGCGGAGACGTTGTAGCTGAGATAGCTCGGCTGAAGCAGGAGGACGGGCCGAACCTGCTGACCCAGGGCAGCAGCGTCCTGCTGCAGACCCTGCTCGCGCACGATCTGATCGACGAATTCCGGCTTTTGATTTTCCCGCTCGTCCTCGGCCCGGGCAAGCGCCTGTTCGGCCAGGGCACCAAACCGGGCGCGCTGAAGCTTGCCACAACCAAGGTGTCGACAACGGGTGTCATCATGAGCGTTTATGACCGTGCAGGCGCGATCAGTACCGGATCGTTCGAGCTGCTGCATCCCTCGGAGGCCGAAATCGCACGGCGGGAGCGAGTGAAGCGCGAGGGCTGAGATGCACTTCGAAGCGCCACGTGGTAGCGGTCGTTGTTTATGGGCTATCGTTTATGCCAGCGATTGCGGAGACTGCGACGTTGGCGCGTCGTAGGCCGTTCGGGAAGGTAAAGCCTGAATCTCCGCTTCCTGACGTGGGACTAATGTTTGCTGTTGGCGCGGAGCGGACTTCATAAGGAGGACGCTCAAGACCCGCACTAAGGATTGCCCGTGAAAACGATGTCGCCCTCCACTGCACCTGACGACTCCGTCCGGCAGCGGCTTGGCTTCCTCAGCCTGGAGGATACCGTCGCCCTGGGACGGCACGATATCGACATCCTCGACCCCTGCTCGACTCTGATATCGCCGGGAGCGAATCTGGGTCGGGGGGTCGTTCTCTGGCCCGGGACCGTGGTGCAATGCCCCCACGATTCCGGGGTCGCCATCGGCGATGGCACGGTGCTGTTTTCAGGAACCCGTATCGTTGCCATCGACGGATCCGTCCTGATCGGCGCGGGGGCCGAGATCGGTGAGGAAGGCGGCTTTACGATCAAGGCCGAGGCGGGAGCTTTGATCGAGATAGGCGACGGTGCGCGCCTGCTCGGCGGAGGATCGCTCACCCTGCCCAATCGAATCGGCCAGGGTGCTCAAATTCTCGGACCGATTCGGTGCCAGAACTGCCGCCTGGGCGACGGCGGCACCTATCGCGATTCGGAACCGGATGAACGGGGCGGCGTACTGAAAGGCGTAGGGATCGCTCGCAATATCGAGGTGCCGAAAGGCCACGTGATCCAGGCTTTCGGACTGTTCGCGGAGGCCCCGATGCACCGTCAATCCTTCTTCCACCCACTGGCGAAAGGCTGATCGATTCTCAGTCGAAGGGCGTCCGCCTCTCGAACGGGTCGGGCGCAGGCGCCGTCATCGGCGTGCCTTCCTTCTCCCGCCGGACGAAATGGGCCACGGAACAGACGGGCGAGCACAGGATTCCCCGATCCGACCAATAGGCCGCCCCCTTTTGAACCTGCCCTCCATAATAAGCAAAATCAGTGTGGCCGACAGGCAGGCCACATTCCACGCAGGCTCTGGGCTGGGATCTGGTCAACATGCCTTTGAGCGGAACAAGGCCAGGAAAGCCTTATTCTCCCGGGGTCCAGGGAACGTAATCGCCCGTCGCGGAAGGGCGCTTGCCGGTTGCGAGCATCGAGCCAGAAGGCCGATAGGCCAGAGGCGTACCCGTCATGTTGGGGACGAAAGGCTTTTCCCACTCGCGCGGCTGGTAAGGTTCCTCGCTCGGCGGCAGAGCGGAATTATGGCACATCCAGGCGCGCCAGCCGGGTGGCACCCGCGAGGCATCCGCATCGCCGTTATAGACGACCCAGCGGCGTTCGGGGCCGACGGAGCGATCGATCAGAGGGCCCAAGGCGCGATAATATTTATTGCCGAACTCGTCCGTACCCACGAACTGGCCACGGCGCCACGTGTAGAATCGGGTCCCGAGCGTCGTTCCGTTCCACCACGTGAAGAATTGAATCCAAAACTGTTTCATCGCTGCCGCCAAAGGGGTTCGTGAAGTCGCGCGGAATATGGCTTCACGCCCGCGCGAAGTCCAGCCTTACGCGCAAGGGATTCCGCGTCTGATTCTCTCTTGAGGCGCTGCCGGGCATCCGGTGCGGGATTTTCCTAGGATTATGGCCAATTTTGACGAAGGAAATCTCCCTGCGGCAAACAAGGATGCGATTTTCAAGCGTTTTGTGTCAGCAAAAAACTCCCTCTCTGTTTAGGGGGCTATTCACCTTAAAATTAAGCCGGCGAAGCTTGGCCGTCGTGACATCCGGATTTGGATTCTGAAAGGAGTCTCCGAGGCTTAGCGGAACGTCAGCCAGCTATCCACAATTTTCACAGGCCACACTATATATAGTTTGGAACCGCGCCCAACGACACAAGTTCTTGACGTAAGGCTCGCAACACGACTAGCTTGAGACAGTGCCGATCCGAGACCGGCAACCGGTCTGAAAAGGCCGGTCGTACATCCCTCAAGGACGAGCGTCAGAGCCACGCGGCAGCATTTCGCCGTGGGGCCGAATGGTGTCCGGGATGAAGCCGAACTCGGGCGTGTTGCGCGTGTGGCGGTCCGAAAAACGGACCGTGGGGGCGTCAAAAAATTGTGGGGCTGGGAGCTGCGAGGAAATTCGCAGCCCGGGGACTTATTGTCTCTAAATATAGGAATAGACTGATGCGGATCGAGCGGCGTTATACGAAAACCGGGCAGTCGCCCTACTCTTCCCTCGCCTTCCGGCTCGCCACGAGCGAGATTCGCAACCCTGACGGGTCTATCGTCTTCAAGCTCGAGAATATCGAGGTGCCGGAGACCTGGAGCCAGGTCGCATCCGACGTCCTCGCGCAGAAATATTTCCGCAAGGCCGGCGTGCCCGCGCGCCTGAAGAAGGTCGAGGAGAACGACGTTCCCTCCTGGCTCTGGCGCTCCGTGGCCGACGAGGCCGCGCTCGCCGAGGTACCGGAAGAGAAGCGCTATGGTTCCGAGATCTCCTCCAAGCAGGTTTTCGACCGCCTCGCCGGCTGCTGGACCTATTGGGGCTGGAAGGGCGGCTATTTCTCCTCCGAGGAGGATGCCCAGGCTTTCTATGACGAGCTGCGCTTCATGCTCGCCAACCAGATGGTCGCGCCGAATTCGCCGCAATGGTTCAACACCGGCCTGCACTGGGCCTACGGCATCGACGGGCCGAGCCAAGGCCACTTCTATGTGGATTACAAGACCGGCAAGCTGACCCGCTCCAAGTCGTCCTACGAGCACCCGCAGCCGCATGCCTGCTTCATCCAGGGCGTCGAGGACGATCTTGTGAACGAAGGCGGCATCATGGACCTGTGGGTCCGTGAGGCGCGCCTGTTCAAATACGGCTCGGGCACCGGCTCGAACTTCTCCAAGCTGCGCGGCGAAGGCGAGAAGCTCTCCGGCGGCGGCCGCTCGTCCGGCCTGATGTCCTTCCTCAAGATCGGCGACCGGGCAGCGGGCGCGATCAAGTCCGGCGGCACCACGCGCCGCGCGGCGAAGATGGTGGTGGTCGATGTCGATCACCCGGATATCGAGGCTTATATCGACTGGAAGGTGAAGGAGGAGCAGAAGGTCGCCGCCCTCGTCACCGGCTCCAAGCTCGGCAACAAGCACCTCAAGGCCATCATGAAGGCCTGCGTGAATTGCGAAGCGCCGGGCGATGCCTGCTTCGACCCGGAGAAGAACCCGGCCCTGAAGCGCGAAATCAAAATGGCGCGCCGGGTCATGATCCCGGACAACTACATCAAGCGCGTCATCCAGTTCGCGCGTCAGGGCTACACGGATATCGACTTCCCGATCTACGACACGGATTGGGACTCGGAGGCCTATCTCACCGTCTCCGGCCAGAACTCCAACAACTCCGTCTCGCTCACCGACGACTTCCTGCGCGCCGTGGAAACGGATGCCGACTGGCACCTGAAGGCGCGCAAGGACGGCAAGGTTCTGAAGACCCTCAAAGCCCGCGACCTGTGGGAGCAGATCGGCCACGCCGCCTGGGCCTCCGCCGATCCGGGCCTGCACTTCAACACCACCATGAACGACTGGCACACCAGCCCTGCCGGTGGCCGCATCCGGGCGTCCAATCCGTGCTCGGAATACATGTTCCTGGACGACACGGCCTGCAATCTCGCTTCCGCCAACCTGCTGCAGTTCTACAATCACGACACCAAGGCTTTCGAAGCGGATGCCTTCGAGCATGCCTGCCGTCTCTGGACGGTGGTGCTCGAAATCTCGGTGATGATGGCGCAGTTCCCGTCGAAGGAGATCGCGCAGCTCTCCTACGAGTACCGCACGCTGGGCCTCGGCTACGCCAATATCGGCGGCCTGCTCATGACCATGGGCCTGCCCTATGACAGCGAGGCTGGCCGCGCGCTCGGCGGCGCGCTCACCGCCATCATGACCGGCGTGTCCTATGCGACCTCCGCCGAGATGGCGGGCGAGCTCGGACCGTTCCCGAATTACAAGGCGAACGCGAAGCACATGCTGCGCGTCATCCGCAACCATCGCCGCGCGGCGCATGGCTTGGTCGAGGGCTACGAGGGCCTCTCCGTCAACCCGGTTCCGCTCGATCACGCCTCCTGCCCGGATCAGAGCCTCGTCGCGCATGCCAAGCGCGCCTGGGATCAGGCGCTCGAACTCGGCGAGAAGAACGGCTACCGCAACGCGCAGGCCACCGTGATCGCGCCGACCGGCACGATCGGCCTCGTGATGGATTGCGACACCACCGGCATCGAGCCCGACTTCGCGCTCGTGAAGTTCAAGAAGCTCGCCGGCGGCGGCTATTTCAAGATCATCAACCGGGCCGTGCCGGATGCGCTGCGCGCCCTCGGCTACCGTGAATCCGAGATCGCCGAGATCGAGGCCTATGCGGTCGGCCACGGCTCCATGAAGCAGGCGCCCGCCATCAACCCCGGCTCGCTCGCCGCCAAGGGCTTCACGGACGAGAAGATCGAGGCTATCGAGAAGGGCCTGAAGAGCGCTTTCGACATCAAGTTCGTCTTCAACAAGTGGACGCTCGGCGAAGACTTCCTGACGCAGAACCTCAAGGTTCCGGCGGAAAAGCTCAACGATCCGTCCTTCGAGATCCTTTCCTTCCTCGGCTTCTCGAAGGCCGATATCGAAGCGGCCAACATCCACATCTGCGGCGCGATGACCCTCGAGGGCGCTCCGCACCTGAAGACCGAGCACTACGCAGTGTTCGATTGCGCCAATCCCTGCGGCAAGATCGGCAAGCGCTATCTCTCGGTGGAGAGCCACATCCGCATGATGGCGGCGGCGCAGCCCTTCATTTCGGGCGCGATCTCCAAGACCATCAACATGCCCAACGACGCCACGGTCGAGGATTGCAAGAACGCCTACATGCTGTCCTGGCATCTGGCGCTGAAGGCGAACGCCCTCTACCGCGACGGCTCCAAGCTCTCGCAGCCGCTGAATTCCGCTCTCATCGCCGATGACGAGGAGGATGCGGATGATGCGGTCGAGACCCTGACCGCCCTCCCCGCCGCCGCGAAGGCTGCCCACCTCTCGGAGAAGATTGTCGAGAAGATCGTGGAGCGCGTGGTGGCGATCCGCGACCGCGAGAAGATGCCCGACCGCCGCAAGGGCTACACCCAGAAGGCGGTCGTGGGCGGGCACAAGGTCTATGTCCGCACCGGCGAATACGACGACGGTCGCCTCGGTGAGATCTTCATCGACATGCACAAGGAAGGCGCGGCCTTCCGGGCGATGATGAACAACTTCGCCATCGCGATCTCGCTCGGCCTGCAATACGGCGTGCCGCTGGAGGAATATGTGGAGGCCTTCACCTTCACCCGCTTCGAGCCCGCGGGCTTCGTGCAGGGCAACGAGCGCATCAAGAGCGCGACCTCGATCCTCGATTACGTGTTCCGCGAGTTGGCCGTGTCCTATCTCGGCCGCAACGACCTCGCCCATGTGGACCCGTCGGAAGCCGGCCCTACCACCATCGGCCAGGGCGAAGCCCAGTCGAAGGCGCCGGAAGCCGCCCCCGCCACGCCCTACATCTCCAAGGGCTTCGTGCGCGGCAACTCCGACCGCCTGATGCTGATCCCCGGCGGCGCCAGCCAGCAGCGCACCGGCACCACGGGCCTCACCATGGGCGCGACAGCGCTGAAGGAAGAGCCGCGTGAGGAAAAGGTCGGCGAAGCAGACCTCGCCAAACTCGGCTTCACCGCCCCCTCTATCGCCGACCGGCGCGCCGAGGCGAAGATGAAGGGCTATGTGGGCGAAGCCTGCCCCGAATGCGCAAACTTCACGCTGGTGCGGAACGGGACGTGTCTGAAGTGCGATACGTGCGGTTCGACGACGGGGTGCAGCTAATCCTCAGCTAACGATAACGGGGCAGCTTCAGCTGCCCCTTTTTTACCTCCCAACACCACTACAAGTTGATATTACAACATGTCGCTTGCGCAATTAAACGATTGGGAAGTTCGGTTGATCAAAGCATTCTGCGAGCACACCGATCTTAATGATCAACAGATTCTTGCTTACTTCACCCGCCCAAGCCGAACTATCAATCATCGAGTCATCGGCGGCTTACGCTTAAATAAGTATTTCCCAAAAGCAGAGGCTGCCTCAGAGGAAGAACTCGCACACTTTCGGGATAACTGGTTTCGTTACTCCGTCGCCAAAGGAGACGAAAAGCGGATTGAGGAGTTGATAAACAAATCGCGAGAAGGGATGCTCGCAGCGATTCAGACATTCAATAACCCGCAAGTTCACTTCCGCTCAGAGATATTTATTGTTCTATGCGTCATCGCATGGACCTATGCCCTACATGCTTTTTTGACGCAAGAAAGCATAGATATCGTTTACCGGGGCAAGGACAAGAAGCCAGTACTAACCCCTGGAGGCCAACCCAAGTACTGGGAGCTGTCGAAGTGCCTTTCTCATCCATTGTGTTCTCTTGACGCAGCAGAGAGGGCAAACCTCTTTTACTTGCTAGATATCCGTCACGAGATTGAGCATCGCTGCACCGGTTCAATCGACGCTAAAGTTGCGAGCCGCTTGCAAGCTGCTGCACTGAATTTCAACACGTACCTAACGACGCATTTCGGCGGGCAATATCGTATAGACACTGACTTTGGCGTCGCTATTCAGATGTCGTCGTTCTCCCATGATCAGGCAAAGCAACTCTACTCAGCAGTTGGCCTCGAAAGAAAAATTGAAGCTGTAATTGACGACTTGGATAAGCAGGTCGGCGAAGAAATACGAGCAAACACCAAGTTTGCGTTCAAGGTCATTTTTGTTGAACAAGCGTGCAATCACCCAGGTCAAGCTGACCAAGTGGTGAGCTTTGTACGCGCTGGAACCCATGAGGCAGAAGAGATCCAGCGCGTTCTGCTTCGAGAAATCGAGCGCCCAAAATACAAGCCAAGCCAAATCGTGATAGCTATGCAGAAGAAAGGCTTCAAGGAATTCAATATTCCTCAACACACGCTATTATGGCGCAAACACGATGCCAAGAACCCTAAGAAAGGTTTTGGCGTCATGCTGGCTGATAAGCAGTGGTACTACTATAAAGAGTGGCTCAAGATTGTTGAGGATGAGCTAATAGCGCAGGCACTAAACTAACGGTTTATAACATTTTGAACCGTCTCTAGCAACGGCGTGAACTTCCCTCATGGCTATGGCGTATCGTACATTACCTCTTTGCCATGATGCTTCTTCAGATCATGGCAATCGGTTTTTAATCATCAGCATTTTTGCTAGCTATAATACGATTTCTGACCTCAGCTTGATACGGTTGTCCTGCTTCGGAAAGCGTTTGCTCTAGATCTATCTCGCTGACATCAAAATCGCTGGGAATCGAAAACAGCAACTCATTGTGAATGAGAGCTTCAACAACATAATCATAGCCCACATGATCTTCATGGTATTCAATTGCACATAAATCAAAATGCTTCTTCAGCAGGGGATCGACATTCTTGTAGATGAATTCAAGCGATAAGCTTCCAAGAGAAGGATGCTCAGGCACGCAAAAATGCTGAATTGCGTTTCGCGCATTTCGAAGTTGCTCGAAAACATCTAAATTAGGAATACGGTCACCTGTGGTCACCCAGAGCAATTTGGGAAGATGTTCAAAATTGTAAGTCCTTCCCCTCTTTATCAAACTCTCAAGACTCAACTCATCATCGTTAACTCGCTCTATTTCGAATAGATCGCGAAAGATCAAAAGCGGATGCTCTTTTGCGATGATAGCCTTGATCATCAACTCCCCAGCTAAAGCTGCATTAAGAACAGACATGTTCTCCCGATATTCAAAACCCGGATCGCTAAATACAGCGTGCGTGTTCGCCTGCGCCAAAGCTGCTAAAGCCATATCCAATATTCGCTGGGGAATTTCTCTTAGAACTTTATGCATCTAGCGAATCCAAATATTCTCAGAGTTGATCAGAGCAACCCTAGTTATGACTGATGAAGCATTATCTTTTCGGAAAAGAATCAGTCTTCTTAATCGTGCCCCAGCCCATTAACCCCATGTGAAGCGACGATGGCCCACAAGAGCGACTTTAGACCCAACCTAAAGGTCTTTGGAATAAATCCGATCGATCCGGGTTGGATCTACATGATCAAGCATGGCGATCTTATCAAGATAGGTAAGAGCAAAAATCCAACAAAGAGAATATTGCAGGCAAAGACTTGGTTGCCCGCTCTTGAAGTAGTCGGAGTCAAACCCTTCTGGAACATTTCTGATGTGGAGCGACGCATCCACGAAGGGCTAACCCAATCTTGGTATGATCGTGAATGGTTCTCATTTAAAGACGACGAGTTCGGCCCTGTATTCATCGATGACTTTCAGGGTTTTTATGACGATGATCGCGACATGAACTCCGTTGATTTTATATATTGGTTTAATGGAAGTGGCATGGCTGAATTAGCAATGGAAAGGCATCAGCAGGGCCTCTCATTGCCTAAGTGGTTTAATCGAGAATCTAATAGCAAGCGAAAGTAGACACTAGTGGTTCTCTTGTGCCCCCTCACTCCCTCGGCCTCCTGAACGCCCCGTGGATCACTTGCCCCTGCCCGATCAGCTCCGGCGGCGGGTTGGTCCAGTCGACATCTTTCGGCTGGCGTCCGTGCCAGTAAATCCACCAGCGGCCTCGGGCGTCCTCATAGACGCCGTAGATCAGGTGGCCGTGCTCTCGGCGGCGGGAGAGCATGGGGACGATCTGGCTGAGGCCCCGCATCACGAGCCACGTCACGCCCAGTACCGTCACCGGCACGGCGATGAGCCAGAGGGCCTGGATGGGCTCAGACCAGGTGTGGAATTTCGAGAGCCAGTCGGCCCAGGCGCTGTACGGTTGATCCATCGCGAACTCCCCTGAATGAAGCGACCACCAGCGCCGCTGGTGGTCGGGGAGTTGAGAAGCCGCGCTAGGACGGCCGCGATGACCTTTAGGCTTTCGCCCTGGACATGCGCCATCGCCTCCCCGGCCCTAAGACAAGGGAGACATCGTTGCGGCCGATGCCGGCCGCCTAACGAGGGGTTCTCACGCCCCGGAACCGGATGCGTCCGGCTCCGGTGACGAGATAACACGTGAAGGGCGTGAAGGGTCAACAACCTTCGTTCTTTGTGACTGTCACGATAACTGTCACGGGCCTTCTGATTCCCGACGTCACGGGCGGGTTCAAGGCGCGGATGGCCGGGTCGCTCCCGGCCATGGCGGCGGAGGACGAGGGCCGCCTTCGTTGCGGCCATGGCGAGCGAAATTCTCTCGGCAACGCAGCGCCCGGTTATCCAGAATTTAACCAAGCCGTCGTTTAATCGCACGCAGTGAAATTGCCTTTTCGCGCATGGCGCGCCTCGATCGCTCGAGTGTTCGCTTCCGGCTCCAGGGATGGGTCATGCGCGGCCGAGTTGTTGCGTAGAGTTCGCCATGTTGCACCATGCCTATCCGTCACGCCGTCGCGCCCCGCGCCGAAACCGGGGGAATTTTTTTCTGATGGCTGCTCTCGTGGCGATCTCGCTGAGCCCCATCGCGTTCTTTGCCGATCTTAAGATTCCAGATGCCGTGCCATCCGTTGAATCGACAGGCAGCATCCCCGCGCGGGTGCAGGTCGCACAGGTACAGGTGCATAACGCTGCCGCGATCCCCTCAACCAAAACCTATGATCGGTCGCTGGTCGATCCCACGCCTGCATTGAAACCTCAAAGGTTCGGTTTCGCGCACGATGCTCCGCCCGCAGGCGCATTCACGCCGTTATCCGTGCAGCGTGAAGCCCGTGTCGAGCCGCCTGTGCCCTCCGTGCAGCAGGAGCACGCTCAGCCGTCCGCACCGTCACTGGCCGTGATGACGGCCCAAGCCGTTCAGCCGGTGCCTCTGCCGGCGCCGCGCCCTCCCGAATTCCGAACTCCGAGGGCGCCCGAGGCGCGGCAGATGGCAAGCGCGCCGGCTGCCACGCCCCTCAAGAGCGCGGCTCTGCCGAGCGCGCCGGCGAGCAATCAATCCTTCTTCGAGAAGTTCTTCGGCATAAAGCCCGCCTCCCCGCCCGAATCCGCCCTCAGCTATGCGTCGCTCGGCAACGGCAACGACAGCCTCGCGCCGAGTGGACGCTTCGGCCCCGCTCCTGCGTTGGAAGCGAGAACCGCAATCTATGACATCACCGCGAAGGTCGTCATCATGCCGAACGGCGAAAGGCTGGAGGCGCATTCCGGCCTCGGCGACAAGCTCGACGATCCGCGATACGTGCATGTGCGGATGCGCGGCGCGACGCCGCCGGGCACCTACACCATCACCGAGCGCGAAGCGCTCTTCCACGGCGTGCGGGCCTTACGCCTCAATCCGGTGGGCGGCAGCGCCGCTATCCATGGCCGCGACGGAATCCTGGCCCATACTTACATGCTCGGGCCGAACGGGGATTCGAACGGATGCGTATCCTTCAGAAACTATGACCGGTTCCTTCAGGCTTATCTGAGAGGCGAAGTGAAGCGCCTGGTTGTCGTGCCCGGACGCGGGCAGGATCTCCTGCCTCGCATCGTCAACAACCGGATGAGCCAGAGGGCATAGATGGATTCGGCCCGGGCACTGTAAGGTTGATCCATCGCGAACTCCCCGACCATAGCACCGCTGGTGGTCGGGGAGCTGGGAAGCCGCGCAGAGATCGCCGCAATGACCTTTGGGCTTGCGCCTGGACATGCGCCATCGCCTCCTCGGCCTAAGACAAGGGGGGACACGTTGCGGCCGATGCCGGCCGCTTCTGGTGGGGTTCTAGAGCGGTTTTCGTTTCGATGGGATCGAACTCCGCTCCCGCACGGGAGGGGATGCCGCATTTTCAGACGGAAAACCGGTTCCCACTTTTCGCTGACGCGGACCTTCGGTTCCTGAGAATGCTCTAACGCCCCGGAACTGGGTGCCGCACGGCTCCGATGTCGAGCCGGATCGCCTGTCTAGTTCACGTATCCAGAGGAAAGTCGGCGTTCAGCGGGAAAGTTTGGCGCGCTTCACAAGAGCGATGTTGTTCTGGATGATCGCATCGTCGGGGTTCGCTGAAAGCGCCTGCCGAAACAGCAGTTCAGCCTGCACTGAATCGCCCCTCAGGAGATAGGAATACCCGCGATTATTCAGCAATTGCGGCGTGTTTCCTTTGATCCCGGCTGCCTGCTCATAGGCCCTGTCGGCAAGATCGAACCGGCCGAGTTGATCATAACTTGCGGCAAGGCCCATCCACGACTCGCCATCCTGTGGCGTGCGCTCGACAGCCGCCTGAAAATATCGCTCGGCCAGCGCGTAATTCGCACGCGCAAAATGCTCCCGACCCAAGCGTTGCGGCTGGTCGGTGCTGACATATTGCTCCTCGGTGGCCGCGATCCCATCGACGCGAGCCCGCCCCGTCACATCCATCGATTGGCAGCCAGCAAGCAGGACGGTTGCCGCCAAAAGGATGAACTTGATAGAGGCTTTCATTATTTCCCCATCCTCAGAGTATTTCGACGGCTGTTGCGATCCCCATGATCATCAGCATCGCAGTGTCTATCAGAATGGTGGAGAAGTTGAAGGTACTGAATTGCAACACAAGCCCACCCTGCCATGAGAAAAGCATGTTTCAGCAGTCATTTTGCCCGCCCTGATCCTGCAGAGATGCTCCGTTGCCGTTCGGACTGCTTCCATTGCCATTGCCACCAGGAACGTTCCCGCACCGATAATTCTCAACAGCACGCTGCATCCGTTGACCATTCACCGCAAAATCCTTGTTGCGGGCATATACAGGCCATGGATCGGTGACATGAGTGACAATGTTGGTTTGCACCGCATTGCCTGCGCTAAATGCAATTGTCTCTTTCCGGTCGACATACTCAGCGCATCCGATCAGACCACACGCGGCAACAATGGAAACGAGCGCCGCTCGAGCCGTCGCAACATAAGCCATCATTGCATCACTCCTCGGTTGAGTGGAAGAACGATCACCGCATCATTCAGTTGATAGATGCGAACGTCGGAACATTTTCCTTAAAAACCCCGTTAGTACTTTGCAGTAATCGGCGCCGACGAACGGGCCGGCTTGACGCCTTTCCGCCGGACGACTGCTACCGGAGCAGTCGCAGGTTCTGTCAGAATATGTCCATACGGCCCTCCGATGATCGCGCCATTCGCCGTAATCCATTGTTGGGTCGGCGAAGCGGTGGAAGGATCGCGCGGCTTCTCGATTTCCGTCTTGCCTGCCAGAAACAGATCAAGGTCGTTCGCCGGCAATGTCGAGTCGAGCGGAGTAGCGATCAACTCGCCGGGCCTTGCCGGCTTGACGAGGTGCGGGGTCACGATGACGACAAGCTCGGTCTCGCGGGACCGGAATTCCGTGCTACGAAAGAGCGCCCCGAGAACCGGAATCGAGCCCAGCCACGGAAACTGCTCGAGATTGCGCTCGGTGACATTTTGCAGGAGGCCGGCCAATGCAAAGCTTTGGCCGTCACGAAGCTCAACAGTCGTTTTTGCTCGGCGCACGGATAGGCCTGGGATTGAAACACCGCCCGTTCTGATTGACACGGTCGGATCGATATCGCTGACTTCCGGCTCAAGTTTCAGATTGATAAGGCCGTTGGACAGGACTGTCGGGGTGAAGTTCAGTTTTACACCGAACTCCTTATACGTAATCGTGATAGTTGGGACGCCGGATTGAGTTGTCGACGCAATCGGGATCGGAATCTCACCGCCGGCACGGAACTCGGCGCTATCGCCTGACATGGCGACCAGATTCGGCTCAGCAAGGCGACGAACAAGCCCCTTCGATTCAAGGGCGTCGATGGTAACGTCGAGCATGCGCGAATTGCTGGCGAAGCGGGCCAGAATATGCGCAAATGGCAAGGATGTACCGATAAGCGAGCTCAAGCCGTCATGCCCTACATTTGCAACATCGCCTGTCTTCTTGTTTAGGTAATCCGAGCGAATTCCGAACTCGCGGCCCGCATTGCGGTTAACCTCAATAAAACGGACCTTCAACATCACCTGCTGCGGTGAGGCGACGCGGGTTGCGTTGATAACGCCACCTGGCGAATTCGCTCTCGCGATCTCCACCGCCCGGTCGACCGTCGGAGCGTCGAGGGCCGTTCCTTCAAGAATGACCTGATCACCGCTGCTCCGGACCCGAATTCCGCCGGAGCCGGCCCCTGCGGCAAGCTTCTCCGCGACGCTGCCCGTGTCCGGCCCAACCTCGACATCGACCACGCCGATGACCCGTCTCGAATTGTCAAGAACCGAAATATTGGTTGTGCCGGTCTTCTTGCCGAGGATGTAGAGGCTCTGATCGCTCAAGGGAATGACGTCTGCGATTTCCGCGGATCCGACGAGGACATCCGTGAAGGGATACTCAAGACGGAGCGCCTGGGATTTATTCGCAGACACCCGAACGCGCAGGAGCTTCGCCCGAGGTGCCACAGTTCCGGTCTGAGCGATTACAGGCGCGATGAATCCGACGCCCGACGTCACCAATGGTGCGTTTCCGAGTGCCAGAATGGCGAAGGCTGCCGCCAGCGCCAACGTTCTCGACCCAGCCATATCGCCCCCAGCGAAAACCCTTAGCTTCCGTTATGATTAAAAGTGGTTACCGAAACATTATGGGCTCGAAAAAGATCCGCTGGGGCTCCCATCAAAGCGCGAGATTCAAGAGAACGGTCAGGGCAGGAACAAATCGTCATTAAGAATATATTAACACTACCAGGATCATCTAAACTGGACATAGGCACCAAACCTACCAATGCCAATTCGATCAAGAATGGGCGATCTTGACTTTGCGAAGCTTTCCAGCAACTCTTTATTTATACGAACGTTATATCGACTCAATAAAATCAGCAATAGCGTTGTGTACAACTGCCAAATTTTTCTAACCGGCACGGGACAATATGGTTCGCAGCACCATGCAGCCAGCAGCCACGATCATTCGTCTGAGTAAAGCTGACCCGTCAGAAGGGATTCTCCATGGCAAGCACCATTCGCATCGCACTTATCGCTGATGCTGACGTATACTTTCAAATGGCCGTCAGTGCTCTTCTGACCCATGAACTCGGCTTTTCCGAGGTAATCGAAGCGCATTCCTTTGACGAGGCGACGGAATATCTTCGCGAACGCCCCGAAGTCTCCATCGTTATTTTAAATTCCTCGATCCTGGGAACGAGGGCCGCAGCCGGTCTTCGGATCGTCCGAGAGTGTTTCCCGAACACCAAGGTGGCCGCCAGATCGGGGATGATCTCAAGACGAAACATCATTTCGTTTCTGGAATCCGGCGTGCATGGTTACTTGCCCAACGACTTAAGCATCGCAGAACTGACAGCAGCGCTCCGCCTCGTCCTTAATGGAGGAGTTTACGTGCCCCCATGCTTGGCCGAAGTATCGCCCAGGCTTCCGGAAGCGGTTAGCGAACCGCCAGAATCGTGCATCGCCCCTGATATAGCCACCCGAGACCCGCTGACTCCACGCCAGAGGGATGTTCTTGAACTATTGGTCCAGGGCATGCCGAACAAGGATATAGCGTCAGCTCTCCAACTCGGCAGGGGGACGGTAAAAATCCACATAGCGGCAATTTTTCGCCACTTCGGCGTGAGCAATCGTGCCGCCGCCGCAGCAGCCTGTACACGCCTGGGCTTCGGTCGCGCGCGCTCGCACCCGCCCCGCCCCCAGATCGACGGCATCCCAATCCATGCCAAGTGAACACGGGCGCATTCGGATGCCAGGTCGCGCATGGTCGTGAAACTGCCTGATGAAAGATTTTGGCATGGGGTGAGGCACAGATCGCCCGCACTCGGGATTGCCAGAACTACTTGCGAAACGTCTTCACGCTCCGGTCATTTATAAATTTCGGCAATCGGATACTATCGGCCTGCGCCAGCAAAGGCCTCGGATCGTCACTGTTCGCCAAAGCGGCGCGTAGACCAAGTTCTTCAATTGAACATAGCACTAGGCCATTCGGCAGGATTGTCTTCGGCTGGCAATTCGATACTATAATAGTAACGATATCCAAGCCGTCAGCTTTTGAGATTTGTTTAGAAGACAACGATGTTTCTGTTTTGTATAGTTTTTGTTCTATATAAAAACTCTACATCGGCGCCATGGAGTGACTGTTGAGGTCCGGGCTGCGGTCCGAAAACAAGGTTGCAATGACGATCATGCCACAGGGGCAGCAACATGAAATCGCTCTCTTTCGTTCGGTTGAAAACTGCATATGCAGCAGTTCGGCTTTCGATAAGAGCTTTCGCGGGTGATCGAAGCGGCGGCATTGCGGTGACGACCGCCTTGGCGATGCCTGTCCTGATTGGAGTCACCGGCCTCGGAATGGAAGTCTCCTATTGGTACCTCACCCAACGCTCCATGCAGAATGCCGCCGATTCCGCTGCAATCGCCGCCGCGACAAACGGGACCGCGAACTACAAAGCCGAAGCGAGAGCAGCCGCGGCGAAATATGGCTTCGTGGACGGGCAGAATACTATCACGGTCACCGCAACGAATACGGCGCCGTGTCCATCCGGTGGCGCCAATTGCTACAGTGCGACCGTAACGGGCTATGTACCGTTGTTCCTCTCCCAAGTGATCGGCTACACGGGCAGCGGAGTCATTGGAGGGAAACCTCAAACAATGCTCAGCGCGACATCTGTCGCGCGTCTCAACTTGTTGCCGAGAGAATATTGCATATTGGCGTTGGGCACGAATGGCATCGCATTCGGATCGAACGGTGCTCCGATGGCGAATTTGACCGGTTGCAGCCTCATGTCGAACGCTGGCGCGCGCTGCAATGGCAACAATCTTGGCGCCGACTACGGTGATGCAGCGGGGACGAATAATGGCTGCGGGGTCGTCCAACGATCGAACGTGCCGCCCCTCGCAGACCCCTATGCCGGGTTGCGGACGAACATCGAGTCTCATGTTTGCTCCGGAACTCCTCCCTACCCTCAGATCCCTGGGAAATCAGGCACTCCATTGCCGCCTACAAACCGATGGAGCGGCACTCTTTCGCCGACAACGCAATACGTTCACATTTGCGGCGACCTGCAACTGACCGGCGACGTCACGCTCCATACACCTTCTGGAGGCGTCGTCCTCGTCATCTGGAACGGACGGCTTGACACTGGCTCGTATACTTTGCGCACAGATAGCGGCTCTGCCCTGACAATCGTTTTTACAGGAACCAATGCCGCTGGCTACATTCATGCTCCGACCGGAAAAGGCACCCTGGACTTCTCTGCACCGACCACCGGTCCCTGGAAAGGCATCGCGATTTACCAGGATCCGAATCTGACCTCCGGCGTCGACATCTCCGAAGCTGGCAACAGCCCGACCTGGAAGCTCTCCGGGATGGTCTATCTGCCGCACGCAAGCGTCACGATGAGCGGCGCAATTAACAAGTCGACCAACGGGGCATCCTGTTTTGGCCTGGTCGTCGACAACCTGACCATCAACGGCACGGGTGCCATTCTGGCACATAGCGCATGCGCCGAGGCAGGGCTGGATTTGCCGACAGGAACCGCCCCTACGGGCCGCGGAGCGCTGGTCCTGTAAATGAAGCATTCGATTTATTTGCATGCGGGTCTGGCGTCATGAGCTGCAATCCGGTCACGCGCAAAAGCAGTCGCAAGGGAGTCAGCTGGCGTTTCCGGTCCTTCTTGGATGACCACCGTGGTGTAGCTGGAATCGAGTTTGCTCTCGTTGCCGGTGTCCTGTGCATTCTCTTGCTGAATGGGATTGAGGTGGCTCGCTATGCCTATACCGTGATGCAAGTGCAAAACGCCGCCCAGATGGGGGCGCAGGCAGCATGGAAGGCATGTGACCCGGTCAAGGAATTGCCGGCCACCACCAGATGTGCGCGCCTAAGCACTGCTATTGCCGCAGCGATCAAGAGCACCACGCTCGGCGACAACGTCAAGCTGCAGACAGGCTCACCCTCGGAAGCCTATTATTGCCTCAACAATTCGAACGCCCTAATACCGGCGGGCGGCATCTCTCTTGCGAATAAACCATCCAATTGTAATGCGGTTGCAGGTGCCCAAGCCGGACAGCCTGGGGATTACATCAAACTTGATGTAACCTACGCATACCAACCCTTGTTTCTCGACTTTACAGTGGGACGTTTATTCAACCGGACCATTACCAAGACAACCTACATGCGATTGCTATGAGGATGGGTCAAGGCTGGGCAAAAGGATTGCGGGCCGACGATAGTGGGGCGACTGCGATAGAGTTCGCGCTGATAGCGCCTGTCTTCCTGGCGCTGATCCTCGGCATATTTCATCTTTCGATGCTCGGCTTCACTCTTGCGAACCTGAATTATGCCGTCGAGAAAGGCGCACGGTGTAGCGCTATCTCGACGAACTGCCCCGATGTCGAGACGTACTACTACGCGCCCAACCCTGCTCCTGTATTCACGGTCGATAAGACTGCGGCGTGCGGTACTTCCGTGCGTGCGACAGTGACTTACCAAGTGAACGTGCTGATCTATCAGGCATCGATCCCCCTTTCAGCATCGGCGTGCTTCCCTTAGAAGGTCGGCTGTGTTGATCAGCGGCTCTTATTCAGAAGCTGTTTCTTCTAGACCTGCATCATCTGGATCACCGCAGGCGCGATAATGATGGCAAACAGAACGGGCAGGAAGAACACGATCATCGGCACAGTGAGCTTGGGTGGCAGAGCGGCAGCTTTCTTTTCAGCTTCATTCATCCTCATATCCCGGTTCTCCTGCGCTTGAACGCGAAGGGACTGGCTGAGAGCAGTGCCATATTTCTCCGATTGGATGAGGCCGGTTACGACTCCCTTGACGCCGTCGAGACCTGTCCGTTCAGCGAGATTTTCATACGCTTTGCGACGGTCTTGCAGGTAGGACAGTTCGGCTGTCGTCAAGCCCAGTTCTTCCGCAAGCTCGACCGATTGGGAACCGATTTCCGCGGAAACCTTGCGAAGCGCGCCTTCAATTCCCATACCGCTTTCCACGCAGATGAGCAAAAGATCGAGAGCGTCCGGCCATGAACGGCGGATCGACGTCTGTCGCTTCGTGATCTTGTTCTTTACATAGAGAGGCGGAGCATAGTAACCGAGGCTGGCAGCAGCCATCACGATCGCCAGTTTCACGAATAGCGGGTAATCGAGCTGCAGAACGACAAAGACGTAAAAAGCCGCGAGAACAGCCATGCCCAGAGGGGCGAGTTGACGTATGGCAAGATAAGCCGTGATCGGGCCCTCGCCGCGATAACCTGCCATCCGCAGCATCTTGACCGTCTCGTTGCCCTCTGTTCCAGCGAGATTGAGACGATCGACGATAAGCTTGTAAAGCCGCTTTGGCTGGGTCCGGAGCAATATCTGGTTCGCTGGAGCGTTCAGACGGTTGCGCTCGCGCACTCGAATGCGCTCGCTTTCGTTAGCAACTTGAAGCATCCGCTCAGCAAGGTGATCGCGGACAAAATACGGCCAAGCGACGACTAAGATTGCGGCGATAACGGCGACAGCCGCCGACAGCGCGATGAACATGTCTATGTTGGCGGTAAGCAGGCCGATATTCATCGCGATCCTCAGAAATCAAAATTGATCATTTTACGCATCATCAGCACGCCGAAGCCCATCCACATGGCGCAGCCAGCAAGGACCACCTTGCCGATGAGGGTAGTGAACAACAATGAAATGTAATCGGGCGCGGTAAGGTACAACAGACAGGCGACCACCACCGGAAGGGACCCGATGATGCCAGCGGAGGCCTTCGCCTCGGAGCTCATCGCCCGGATTTTCCCCTCCATTTTCTTGCGTTCCCGCAGAACCCGGGAAAGGTTTCCGAGCGCCTCGGAAAGATTGCCTCCCGAGCGGCTCTGAAGGGCGATAACGATGGCAAAAAAATTGGCCTCGGCAACCGGGACACGCTCGGAGAGCCGCTGCACAGCCTGATCCATCGGCACGCCCAGTGTCTGATCCTCAAGGATCGCTTTGAACTCGCTGCGCAGCGGCTCTTTTGCGTCCGCCGCGATCGCCCGCAAGCAGTCGACGAGCGGTAAACCCGATTTGACGCCGCGCACGATCACATCCACGGCGTTCGGAAACTCACTAATGAAATCCTTGAAACGACGCGCGCGTTTTCGGCTGACATAGAGATGTGGCAGGAGGAGGCCGCCGGCCAGGCCAAAGCAGAGAGCAGGCAGCAGGCCTATGCCGAAAATGGTGAGGGCAGCAATAAAGGAAATGCCGCCCGCAATGAAACAAGCGACAAAATAAGTATTTCTGCTCCAATCCAGACCGGCTTGACGGATCCTGATTGCGAGGGATGGCTTCACTCCCCTCCTCGCCTTCTGCTGTTCTTCAAGGTCGCGCAGAGTGGTTTCGATCGAGCGCTTCCGACTTCCTTCGTCGGACACTGCGGCGCGGCCGGTTGGGCCATCCCAACCTGCGATCGCAGCGAGCCGCTTGTCCGCCTCCGAGCGCCCTCCCACGCGAGAATAGAACACAGCAACAACAACGCCGCTCACACAAAGCGCGCCGAGCAGGGCAGCGAAAAGGGGAGCAAGCTCCGGCGACAGCATTCATTCAACTCCCGAACGTGCAGGCTTCACAGAGCAACCTTCTCGGCGGCATCGAGCGCCGCAGCGAGGCGTTTTTCCTCACCATAATAGCGTGCCCGATCCCAGAAACGGGGTCGCCCAACTCCGGTCGAGCGGTGCTGTCCGATGATGTTGCCCTGTGGGTCTTCGCCTAGAATATCGTAGATGAAGAGATCCTGCGTGGTAACGACATCGCCTTCGAGTCCAAGGACCTCGGTAATATGCGTGATCCGGCGCGAACCGTCTCTCAGGCGCGCGGCCTGAATGATAACGTCGATCGAAGACACGATCATTTCGCGAATTGTCTTCGACGGCAGCGTGTAGCCACCCATCGTAATCATGGACTCCAGACGGGAAAGCGCCTCGCGTGGAGAGTTTGAGTGAAGGGTGCCCATCGACCCGTCATGGCCCGTATTCATCGCCTGGAGCAGATCGAAGGCCTCCGGGCCACGCACCTCGCCGACGATGATGCGTTCGGGGCGCATGCGCAAACAATTCTTGACAAGATCGCGCATTGTAACTTCACCCTCGCCTTCGATATTGGGAGGGCGCGTTTCCAGGCGGACGACATGCGGCTGCTGCAACTGAAGCTCCGCTGCGTCCTCGCACGTGATCACGCGCTCAGATGGTTCAATGTAGGCGGTCAGGCAGTTCAGCAATGTTGTCTTGCCCGAGCCGGTGCCCCCAGAAATGAGGACATTGCAACGGACGCGCCCCATGATCCGCAGAATTTCGGCGCCCTCCGGCGATATGGCGCCGAATTTGACGAGCTGATCGAGGGTAAGCTTATCTTTCTTGAACTTGCGGATCGTCAGGCTCGGGCCATCGATCGCCAGCGGAAAAGCAATGACGTTCACGCGCGAGCCGTCGGCGAGGCGTGCATCGCAAATTGGACTGGATTCGTCGACCCGGCGGCCGACCTGACTCACGATGCGCTGGCAGATATGGAGCAGCTGCGCGTTATCGCGAAACTTGATGTCCGTCCTCTGCACCTTTCCCCCGACCTCGATGTAAACCGTGTCGGCGCCATTGACCATGATATCGGCGATGTCGTCGCGAGCAAGCAGCGGCTCGAGGGGCCCATAGCCGAGGACGTCGTTGCAGATGTCCTGGAGGAGGTCATCCTGCTCCGAGATGGACATGGCGACCTTCTTCGCCGTCACAATATCGGCGACGATTTCCCCGATCGCGTCGCGAGCTTGAATGACATCCATTCTTGCCAATTGCGAAACGTCAATCATCTCGATCAAAGCTGCAAAAATCTGGCCTTTGAGCAGGTAATACTCGTCGGATTTCGCTGCCTGTGAACGAGATGCGGCACCGGCATCCGAGGATCTGGGCACCGTTGCTGTGGAATTCCCCACGCGTGGATGCGCGCTCGATGCGGATGGCGCAGTTGGCTTTCCTGCCGTCTCAATGTGGGACCGATCCAATAGTTCGACGCCAGATGCCCGCTCAAGCACCGAGATCGGGTCCGGCTTCTCACTCCGGAAGTTTCTTTTGCCAAACATGTCGGGAGTTCCCCTCGCTACTTGCGCGTTGGCGCAACCCGGCTTCGCCGGTTAAAGGCCGCAGTTTATGCGCTCTTTGAACCGAACTTCATTTTTTTGATCATCGAACCGAGATTGAATGGCGTCTTGCGCTGACGCCGTTGCTGCGGTGAGATGACGCCTGCTAGTTCGGCGAAGATCTTGGACGCAGGCGCATTTGCGGACACCTCGGCCACCATCCGACCCTCATTGGAAGCCTTTCCGAAGAGATGTGGATCAAAAGGAACGCAGGCAAGCAACTCAAGCTGAACAGCTTTGGCGAAGTCTGCGGGTTTGATCTCCGGTCGCTTCGGCATTCCGACTTGGTTCAAAATGAGCTTTGGCGGCGGATCATGAGGACGAGCCTGTTTCAGGAAGGATATAAGACCCTTGGCATTCCGGAGATTGGGAAGATCCGGAACGGCCGTGATGATGATATCGTCGGCGCTGACCAGCACTTTCCGGGCCCATGAATTCCACACATGCGGCAGATCGAGAATGAGAAACGGCACATTTGATTGCGCGAGCTCGATCAGCGGGTCGATGGCATTCTCAGCCAAGTCATAACACTTGTCGAGCACACCGGGCGCGCGAAGCAGACTAAGATGGTCGTCGCATTTGGTGAGCAGGCGGTCGAGCAGTACCTCGTCCAGGCGTGTCGCATCTGCAATAGCTTCCTCGACCCCCTGCCCTGCATCGAGCTTGAAATCGAGGCTCGCTGTGCCGAATGCGAGATCCAGATCCGCAATCACGACCTCAGACCTCGCTTGGCGAGCGATCGTCCAGCCCATGTTATGCGCAATGGTCGAAGATCCAACTCCGCCTTTGGCACCCATGAAAGCGTATGCCTGTCCGAGCTTTCCCGAGGCAGGCTCACTATAAATGCCCGAAATGGCGGCGATGAAAGATATTGGATCAACGGGTGCGAGGAGATAGTCGCTGACGCCACGCTTTGTCAGCTCGCGGTAGAAATAAACGTCGTTCGCATGCCCGATCGCCATCACCTTGGTGCCCGCGTCACAGACCTCGGCCAGTCTATCGAGTTGAGCGAGAAATGCGTCGGGAGTCGACCGGCTCTCGATCACGATGAGCTGGGGTGTCGGCTGTCCCTGGTAGAATGATGTCGCAGCAGCTATTCCGCCCTCATGAACGGTGACATGAGCCCGCATCATGAGACGATCGGCGGCGGCACTCCTGATCACTGCCGCAATATCGGAACTATCGCAAAAAGCTTGGATCCGGATATGAGGGATTCGTGTCGCCTCTCGACGGTGCAGGTCTTCAGGGAATGACGTCCTGAGCGCATCGAATAGCGGCGCAGCCGACCGTGTCTCATCTACGTTAGCATCGAAAGACTTGGCTCTTAATGCCGAAGCGAGATCAGTCATCTACGCTCACCCGTCCCATGCCGGCACCGTCCGCGCCGTTCGTCATTGAATGATCGTACCTTCGCTGCGGACCTTGACATCTTCACTCTTGCCCGCGCGGAAAACGCGCACGTTAACGCTGCTCTCTTGGGCCACGATCGGCTTCTCATCGAGGTCTGCGATGGAGCGCAAGGCAAGGGAAAGGGTGCCGGCAGCCTGGGCCGCTGTGATGCTTTCCGCTTCAGCGGGGCTCACTTCCAGCGTTGCCGTCTTGCCCACGGTGGCCAATTGACCCTTTGCTTCCTCGGCCTTCTGATCCACAGCCAGCACACGGACATTTCGGAGAAGCGTGCGGCTTCTGTTCTCGGGCTTTCCCCCCTCCGAACTGGAGACATTCTGAATCACGTCGACCCGGTCATTGGGCAGGATGAAACCGCCAGCTGTACTTTCCGCAGAGACGCGGATTGCGACGGCGCGCTTTCCGGGCGGCAGCATGGTGGCCAGCATGCCCGCGGGGCCGCGAGAAAGCTTTTCTTCGCGGATCGGCTCACCGGCAACGAAATGGCTGCGCACGAGCACGCCATTAAGTGAGGTCAATGCGTCCGGCTTGGCTTCACGGCTGATAAATCCGGAATCCACGGCATCTTTTGGCCAGCGCTGCCAGCGCAGATTTTTCTCATCAAGCGCCTGACCCTGAACCAGATCGCCGGCGGCGACCAGCACTTCGGCCATGGTCTGCGCAGCCGGCGCAACCGGTGCGACAGCAGCCTCACGTGACCGCGAGGAAAGAACGAGCCAACCGGCCATACCGCCGGCGCCAATCGCGATCAAAAGAACTATAACACGAAGCATGGTCGAGACCCCCCATCGCTGATCAGGGAAGGAAATTCATGGCGGCGTTACTTCGCGCGGTCACATCAGGTCAGAGCTTTCATCCAATGCGTCCCCGGGAAGATGAAAAGCGCCGCACTTGCAATTGCGACCCCGTAAGGGACGCCGGTCTCCGGAGCATGCAACCGCATGATCCAGGGCACGTTGAGGCATTGTGCAGGCAATACCATTAAGCGAAACTGAAGAAGTGCGATCGTCAGGATCCCGCCGAACAGCGCCGTGTAGAGAACGTAGGCGAGAGCATGATCCGCCCCGAGCCACAATGCGATCACGGCCGCGAGCTTGGCGTCACCGCCACCGACCCAGCCGAACCCGAACAAAATGAACATGCCGACCAGAATGCCGGCGGCAATCGCGACGCTCCATCCGATGTCCACCCAGCCAAGCCCGGAGAGCGGAGCCAGAGCAACGTAACTCGCAAGAAGAAAAAGAACGAGTTCGTTCCGAATCTTCATCGTCACGAGGTCAAAAGCACCCGCCCATAATAACAACGGGATGAAACACAAGCTTGCAGCTATTGCAATAATTGGAGCGGTCATTCACAAGCTTTGTAACAAGCTTCACTGCCGTGATCGGCTTGGAGGCAACGAAGCGGATAGAGCTTCAGCATCTTCCGCCTCGTCGTCTGGAGTTAAACCCAATTATTACTGAGCAGGCGGAGTAGCCGGAGCATTCGGGAGCGCATTACCAATCTGCTCGAAAACCGACTTGAGCTTGGGTCCCGCGATATTCAATCCTGTTATAATTACGATTGATACGAGACCGGCGATGAGACCGTATTCGATGGCGGTTGCGCCGGATTCGTCCTTCACGAAACGCGTTACGAGGGACTTCATGATGCCTGATCCTTGACCTGGATAGAATTTCGCGGCATTACGCCGCAGATCCACAAGTCCTATGCCCTGGATCCATAGAAACCAGCGCCCCAGCTCTTGTGTTACCTTATCCTTTAGACATTTCGATACGTGAGTCGATTCGGCTTATTAGCCTAGGCTTTCCTTCACGTTACCCTCCCCCAAATGGCCTAGTCCACCCTGAAAGGCCTAGGCCCGCCGAAAGGGACATCTGCGATGCGGCAGAGATTCCAATGCAAGTTGCGACGGGAAAACGGCTGGGCCACGGAACGGAAACCGCATGCGCAATGGCGCCGGATATGCAGAAGCCCACGGAGCATTTAGGCAATAGATAAAAGCACGAGGCCCTAATCGTCGACATGGAAGCAGAGGCCTTCGAACCCATAGATACTCCCGAGGTTGCTATCGAGGCCCTGCAATCTGAATTGCATCGCCGCCCCGGATCGGAACGCGCGGGTCTCAGGTCCCTTGAATAGAACGATTTCAAGGCGATCAGGAGTTTTGCGAAGGATATTCAGGATTCCTCTCATCACTGAATCGTTGAAGGTGGTGCTTTCCCGGAACTCGAAACTGCCGTCGTCAAAAAAATGCACAGGCGGGTAAATCGGGAATAATGGATCCTTCTTGCCATGAAACCATCCACGAACGATGGCACGCCCGTGAGACGAGGCGTTTATGCTTGGGCTTCGAGGGACACCGCCGATCTGAAACCGCACCCGACGGACACCTCGCTCACAGGTCAGGATGAGCAATCCCTGCCGACCTTGCCGGTTACCTTGCTCAGGCACGACGACGTTCGTCCGAAGAAGAACAAAATCGCTGGACAGGCGCTCTATCTCCCATCCAGTTCGACCAACCTCAAAATCCTGCGCGCAGGCCTGACCTGCTGCGAGGAATCCGAGCAGAACCCATACATTCTTCATAATTTGGCCGATGGTGAGAGTATCGCAAAAGGGTAAGCTGGGATTAGATTTTTTCAAGCTTTTCCAACTCCCGTCGACCAGAACCGCGGCGGACAATTATGCATCCGATAGCCATGTCTTCGCACGACTGATTGACGAGCCCGCTCAAACCTCACACCGAGGTTAAGTCGTAAATTTGAAGTGAAGACGAGAAGGGGATGGAAAGCTTTATAAAACGTTCATGCAGCGAGCAGGTCGATTTGTTCAGCAGGCGATAGCTGCCTCTTGCGGACATATGTCGCCCGCCATTTCCTCATCATATGGACCATCTCGATGTCGTCGAGAATGGTGCGAGCGCCGTCCGCGCCTGGAAAACAGTTGGAAGCCAAGCATGGGCCGGATACGCTGATGTTCCTGGTCAATGCGCTTATTCAAGCAGTTGCTCTGCCGGATCCGCCTATGCGATCACAGAGGCCCCGGGCGAGAACATCGGACTTCTCGTAACCTTTACAATCAGACGATCGAGGTTAGGGCGCTGGGTCCGTGCGACAGGACTGTCGCCAGCAAGTCCAGGCCCCGTTCCAGGACTGTCCGGTTCGGAGCAGCCCCGAGAGAGACACGGATCGCATCGGGGGCAGGCCCCACCGCGAAGGCGTCACTCGACACCAGGGCGAGGCCCGACTGCCGCGCATAGAGGTTGAGATCGGCCCGGCGCCACCGCTCCGGCAGCGTCAGCCAGAGATGATGCCCTTCCGGATGTGCCTGGAATTCCAGTCCTTGCAGGATCCGGCGTGCGATCGCCTGTCGGGCGGCGCTTTCCTCCCGGATGGCTGTCGTGATGGCATCCAGGGTCCCGTCGAGAATCCACTTGGATGCCAAGGCTGCCATGAGTGGCGAGGCCATGAGGGTCATGGCCCGGATTTCCGCGGCAAGGCTCAAGGTATCCGCGAGTCCCGGCGTGACGACAAAGGCCGTCCGCAGGGCAGGTGTCGCGCATTTCGACAGCGTGGCGATGTGCCAGGTGATATCCGGCGCCAGGGCCGCGATCGGCGCAGGAACCTGCCGCGGCAATGCTCCGTAGGCGTCATCCTCGATGATCGCGAGCCTGTGGCGTCGGGCAATCTCGGCGATCGCCTCACGCCGCTTGAGCGACATGGTCGCCGTCGTGGGGTTATGGATCGTTGGAACGCAATAAACAGCTTTCGATTTCTCGCGCCGGCATACCTCCTCAAGCGCGGCGGGATCGAGCCCTTCGGCATCCATGGCCACCGGAACCAGGCGTATCTCGAGCTGCTCGGCAATCGCCCGCAGGCCAGGATAGGTGAGGAACGGAACGCACATGGCATCGCCTGGACGAAGCAGGGTTCTAACGATTCCGTAGAGAGCCGTCTGGGCTCCCCCGACCACCATGACGCGGTCGACCGGGGCCGCTCCCAACCGCCGCTCCAGCCAGCCCGCGGCCGCAGCACGATCCGGTCCGGCCCCCGCGCTCTCATGATAGTGCAGGTGCAGCAGGCCATGCGGCGAATTCAGAACTCCCGCGATGCCGTCTTGGATCCGCTCCCGCAGCTTTGCTTGCGGTGGCTGTGGAGGCATGTTCATGCTCAGGTCGATGATCGGGGACGTGGCAGGCGCGGCGCCGTCCCGCCCCGGTGCCTTTCCACCAACGAAACTCCCCCGCCCCGTATTGGCTTCGATCAGCCCCATCCGACGCGCCTCGTTGAAGGCCCGCGTGACGGTGGTCAGGTCGACCCCGAGTTCCTTCGCGAGCAAACGCTGCGGCGGAAGGCGATGGCCCGGCTTCAGCCGGCCCGCCTGGATGTCGGACAGCAGGG
Source organism: Microvirga sp. 2TAF3 (assembly GCF_052114965.1). NCBI lineage: Bacteria > Pseudomonadati > Pseudomonadota > Alphaproteobacteria > Hyphomicrobiales > Methylobacteriaceae > Microvirga > Microvirga sp. 2TAF3. The sequence continues at coordinate 207,992 of NZ_JBFRFT010000005.1, forward strand.
CCTCGGCGATGGCCAGATATTTGGGCCCACTTCCGCTCTCGATCTGCGGCATCCAGGACAGCACGGTTTCTTGACCCTCTTGTCTTTCGAATGTATGGCTCACACTTGACATACACGCCATTCGAAGCGGTTAAGATCAAGCCGTCATGTGACAGCTCAAGCTCTATCATATTCAAAGAATGGCTACTACATGATGTATGGATAATCAATCCATACACAAAGCCGACACCCTGGCAATCCAAGGAAGCAACTAGAGGATCCGACATGAGCACAAAACTGGCTGCGAAAGACTCTGTCCTCAAGTTCGGCCTCAAATGCCGCTGCCCCGAATGCGGCAAGGGCCGTCTGTTCAACGGCTTCCTGACGCTCGCGGCCCGGTGCGAGGCGTGCGGCCTCGATTTTTCCTTCGCCGACCCGGCCGACGGGCCCGCCTTCTTCGTCATGATGACGATGGCCGTCCCGGCAACGGCGTTCGGCGTATGGATCGAGCTAGCCTACGAGCCCTCGCTTTGGGTGCACTTTGCGACAACGCTGCCGTTCCTTCTGCTGAGCTGCGTTCCGCCGATCCGCCCTTTCAAGGGCGTGCTGGTCGCGAGCCAATACGTTCACAAGGCGGAGGAGGCCCGCTTCGAGATCCCGCAACAGGGTCGGCCCAAGAATGCGCCAGGACCCGCCGGAATCGCCGCGAACTGAGGCTGCGACCATCGTCGACACCACTCGTTTATCCGAAGGCTGCGCCCGCAACACCGCCCTCACCTGCCCGGCCGCAGCCGCTGGCATGCCCGACCTCGCATATGCCTCTATCGCGACGGATTTGCCGCGCCCCCCTTCCAGGATCCATCTCGATCCGTCGGCCTCCTGAACTGTATCTGCGAGCAAATCTTCGACCTTCTGCGTATCCCGTCATGCACGCTCCGGTTCGATCGCGCGGGCGACAGATGGATCGTTTACAGGATCGAGACTACGCTCGCTGCCCCCGACCCGATAGGAGACGGCTTTTACGGCGTCGCCCTCGAGGAGTCTGACGGGAAATGCTACCTCATCGAAATCAACGACAATCCGAACGTCGAGGCGGGAACGATGAAACCGATGGACGCATTCACGGGCTTCGGCGTCGAGATCGAATATTGCATCGTCGGGATCGATGACCTGGACTGCCGTCCGATCGCCGACCGAATACTGGCAAGTGCCGCCGGGCCGGGGGCGGACACAGTCGAGCGCGGCCTCCTCGGGTGGTCGAACGAGTTTGTCCTCCATATGCTGGAAGTTAAGAACCTCCTTCCAGCCGCCCGTTTGGAACATCTCGCGGAATCGTTTCGGAACGAGGTCGCCGCCATCAACGATGCCCTTCTCGGACACGGGGCCCGCCTGATCCCGACGGCCATGCATCCGTGGATGAATCCCCTCACCGAGACCCATCCCTGGCCGATCGACCCGCACAACATCTACCGAACCTACCGGCGCATTTTCGACACGAGGACGCATGGCTGGGCGAACCTCCAGAGCATGCACCTGAATCTCCCTTTCGCCGACGATGCGCAATTCGCCCGGCTGCACGAAAGCATTCGTCTCGTCCTGCCGATCATTCCCGCCCTGGCCGCGAGCTCTCCCATCGCCGACGAGCGCGCGACGGGCTGCAGAGATTTCCGCATGCAGGCCTATCGATGCAACTCGGACGCCTATCCGCTCGTCACGGGTCGCGTCATTCCCGATACCGTCACGAGCCGGGAGGCATATGAGGGAACCGTCCTCGAGCCGATGTACGCTGCGATGACCCGGGCCGATCCTCGCGGCGCCCTGCGGCACGAATGGCTCAACGCACGGGGCGCCATCGCCCGCTTCGACCGCAATGCGATCGAAATCCGGGTCATCGATACGCAGGAATGTCCGGAAGCCGACCTGGCGGTCGCGGCGGCGGTGGCCGCGACGGTGCATTTCCTGTATCGCGAGGCGGTCGGCCCGAAAAACCTTCTACATTCCATCGCGACCGAAAATCTGGTTCGCATACTCGAAACCTGCATCAGGGATGCCGAGGACGCGGTGATCGACGACGCGACCTACCTGGGCCTGTTTCGCTTTCCCGGGCTTCGATGCCGGGCGCGCGACCTTTGGCGACATATCGTGGGCCTCCTGGCCGACAGCGAGATCATCGACGCGTCCCGATGGGCGCTGCAATGGGAGGTCATGCTGGAACACGGAAGCTTGGCGCGCCGCATCGAGCGCGCGATCGGGTCGAACCGCTCACGCGAGCGATTGGTCTCCGTGTATCGCGACCTTTGCGACTGCCTCGGTAGCGGGACCATGTTCATTCCCGGTACTGACACTCATGCGTGTTCGGACACGCGGCGCTAAAGTCTCGACAGCCTGCGTCCGTCTTGATGCCAGCCTGAATGACGGCCAACGGGCCCGGGCCGGAGGGACACTTTAATAGCGCCATGGGGGCTTCGCTCCCCAACTGTCCGGCCAGCCATCCTACGACCGCACCGATGCGATGAAACAGGCCATGCCCAACGCCGGTCGGAATTCGCTCACGGTTTGAACGGACAGCCAAGCCGCCACGAAGATCTCGATAGATCTTGGCCCGTCTGGAACAGGACGCCTAGAGCATCGTGTGGCCCCGATTTTGCGGCCACACGATGCTCTCATCCAAGGAGAAAGCATCGATGATCCTAAAAGTGGAAGCCACTTTTAGGTCCGAGACTTTAGTCGATCAACGCGAACCGCCACCGAGAACCTTTGCGAGAACCTTTGCGAGAACCTTTGCGAGAACCTTTGACGAAACCATAAAATATTACGAGGTAAAACGAAATTTCCAACACAAACATTTCGAATTAATAAGACTATACTATGACATCAGGAACTATATTTTCAGAACGCAAGGTAACCTGCAATTAAACGAAAACTATGACCACCTTTCCACAAGATCAAGGAGACCTCGAAAGCCGCAACAATGTTATTTATTTTCATAATAATTTTGACGACATCGCCTAATTATAGTAAATTTTAGAACAAAATCGAGCGTTGAAATCACTTTTATAGTGAAGCTTACAACGATTATCAGAAGTAATTTCTGTGGAATTATTTAAAATTTTAAGAATAAAGACCTGGGATGATTTAAGAACCGAGAGGTACGCAGCTGATATGTTCGATGCAACCCTTGGCTCGGCAATTCATTCGCATCGTCTTGATTTCAGTCTGACGCGAGAGTTCGGTCTTCGCCGAAGCCGGACTGGAGTTCCTGGGGGATCGACGTTCCTGACCCAAGCAAGGGAGGAGGACGATGCCGGAGAAGCCACACGAGCGCGTTCCGACGCTGGAGATGCGAAACGTCTCTAAGACGTTCCCCGGTGTGAAGGCGCTGAACGGCGTCCAGCTTAAAGCTTGGGGCGGCGAGGTGCTCGCCCTGATGGGCGAGAACGGCGCCGGCAAATCGACGCTCATGAAGATCCTTTCCGGGGCCTACCAGCCCGATCCCGGAGCCGAAATCCTGATCGATGGCAAACGCGTCGACATCAAGGACCCCATTGCCGCCCGCAAGCATGGCATTGCCATCATTTATCAGGAGCTTGCTCTCGCTCCCAATCTGACAGTGGCGGAAAATATCTATCTCGGCTCCGAGATTCACCATCGCGGCCTGATCGACCGCAAGGCCATGTACGAGCAATGCCGCCCGGTCCTGCAGCGCCTCGGCGCGCCCTTCAGCTCAGAAACGCCGGTCGGCACCCTGTCGATCGCCGAGCAGCAGCTCGTGGAGATCGCCCGGGCGCTGCACGAAAAATCCAAGATCCTGGTGCTGGACGAGCCGACCACCGCCCTGTCCTCGCGCGAGACAGAGCGTCTGTTCACGCTCGTGCGCCAACTGCGCGCCGACGGCATCGCCATCATCTACATCAGCCATCGCATGGGCGAGGTCTATGAGCTCTCCGACCGCGTCTCCGTGCTCCGGGACAGTTCCTATGTCGGCACGCTTGACCGCGACGAGATTACCGCCGAGGCGCTGGTGAAGATGATGGTCGGTCGCGATCTGTCGACTTTTTACAAGAAGCAGCACGATCCGCATGCCAGCCGGGGGCCCGTCATCCTCGAGGTTAGGGGCCTGACCGACGGCGGCAAGCGGGTGAAGCCGTGCAGCTTCCAGCTTCATCAGGGAGAAGTGCTGGGGATCGCCGGCCTCGTCGGCTCGGGCCGTACCGAACTCGCGCGGCTGATCTTCGGCGCGGATCCCAAGGCCGGCGGCGAGATCCTGCTGGACGGCCGGCCGGTCACGATCAACGAGCCCCTGCAGGCGCTCGACCTCGGCATCGCCTATCTGACCGAGGACAGGAAGGCGCTGGGCCTGTTCCTCGACATGTCCTGCGGCGACAACATCAATATGGGCGTCATTCACCGCGATTCCCGCCCGGGCGGCATTCTCGATCTGGGCTCGGGGCGGCGCCGTGCGGAAGCCGCCTTCAAGACATTGCGGGTGCGAGCGGCAAGCCCCGTCGTCATGGTCGGCAGCCTGTCGGGCGGCAATCAGCAAAAGGTGCTGCTCTCGCGCTGGCTTGAGATCGGCCCCAAGCTGCTGATCCTCGACGAGCCGACGCGCGGAGTCGATATCGGCGCGAAGTCAGAGATCTACCGCATTATCGACGAACTCGCCGCCAGAGGCATCGGAATCATCGTCATTTCGAGCGAACTGCCCGAGATCATCGGCATCTGCGACCGGGTGCTCGTCATGCGCGAGGGACAGCTCCAGGGCGAGGTCGGTGGCCCATCGGGAAGAGCGATCACCCAGGAAAACATCATGGCCTACGCCGCCGGCGCCGCCGCGGCCTGAGCGGACTGGCAGGAACAGGGAGGGACGCCATGTCGGAGAACGAGACGCTCGGAACGGGCGCCGCAGGCGCCGCGGCCTCAGGCAGGGCCGGGCTGTCGGCGCGACAGGTCCAGATACGGAGCATCATCCAGGCCGTGGGCATGCTGCCCGTGTTGATCCTCCTCTGCATCGCCTTCCACTACATGACCGATGAGAGATTTTTTACGGCCCAGAACATTTCGATCGTGGCGCAGCAGGCCTCGATCAACACCGTGCTCGCCGCAGGCATGACCTTCGTCATCCTTACCGGCGGCATCGATCTCTCGGTCGGTTCGATCCTTGCCGCTTCGGCCATGGCCGCCGTGCTCGCATCGCTGATCCCAGGCTGGGGTCTCCTCGGTATTCCCGCCGGCATGATCACGGGCCTTTTCTTCGGTTTCCTGAATGGTGCGCTCATCGCCTTCCTGAAGCTCCCGCCCTTCATCGTGACGCTTGGATCGCTCACCGCCGTGCGCGGCATCGCGCGCCTGATGGGCAGCGACACCACCGTGTTCAACCCCGATCTTTCTTTCGCCTTCATCGGCAACGCATCCCTTTTTGGCGTCATTCCCTGGCTCGCCGTGATCGCGATCATCGTGGTGCTGCTCTCCTGGTTCATCCTGCGCCGGACGGTATTGGGCGTGCGCATTTACGCCGTCGGTGGAAACCCGACCGCAGCCAGACTCTCCGGCATCAAGGTCTGGGCCGTGCTGCTCTTCGTCTATTGCGTCTCCGGCTTCCTCTCAGGACTGGGCGGCGTGATGTCGGTGGCGCGGCTCTACGCCGCCAACGGCCTCCAGCTCGGGCAGGCCTACGAGCTCGATGCGATCGCGGCCGTGATCCTGGGCGGCACCAGCTTCGTCGGCGGTATCGGCACGATCTGGGGCACCCTGATCGGCGCTCTCATCATCGCCGTGCTCACCAACGGGCTGCTTCTGCTCGGCGTATCGGACATCTGGCAGTTCATCATCAAGGGCCTCGTCATCATCGGCGCAGTCACCCTCGACCGCATTCGACTCCAGGGCAGCGCGCGGACCTGACCGGCGCCGCTCTCCCTGCCGGCGGAACCGCCGGCACCTGGCTCCCCGTCGGCACGCTGGCCCGCCGCCGGAAGAGCTCAAACGGGGCCAGGGAGGAAATATCCGATGTTGAAGAAGCTGTTGTTTGCAGGTGCGGCACTGGCGATCGCGACCGGTGCCGCCTCCGCCAAGGAACTCAAGGCCGTAGGCGTGACATTGGGCTCGCTCGGCAATCCATTCTTCGTCGCCCTGGCCAAAGGGGCCGAGGCCAAGGCGAAGGAAATCAACCCGAACGCCAAGGTGACGGCGACTTCCGCCGATTACGACCTCAACAAGCAGTTCAACCAGATCGACAATTTCATCGCCTCCGGCGTGGATATCATCCTGCTCAACGCGGCCGATCCCAAAGCCATCGTGTCGGCGGTCAAGCGGGCGCAACAGGCCGGGGTCGTGGTCGTCGCGGTCGATGTCGCAGCAGCGGGCGCGGATGCGACAGTGCAGACCAACAATGTCCAGGCAGGACAGATCGCCTGCCAGTACCTTGCCGACAAGATCAACGACAAAGGCAACGTTATCATTGAGAACGGCCCGCAGGTCTCCGCGGTCATCGACCGGGTCAATGGGTGCAAGGAGGTTTTGGCGAAGAACCCGAACATCAAGATCCTCTCCGACGATCAGGATGCCAAGGGCTCCCGCGAGGGCGGCCTCAACGTGATGCAGGGCTATCTGACGCGCTTTCCGGATATCGCAGGCGTGTTCACGATCAACGATCCGCAAGCCATCGGCTCCGACCTGGCCGCGAAGCAGCTCGGCCGCAAAGGCATCGTCATCACCTCGGTCGATGGCGCGCCCGATATGGAATCGGCGCTCAAGAGCGATACGTCCATTGCGGCCTCGGCGAGCCAGGATCCTTACGCGATGGCGCAGCAGGCGGTCACGATCGGCTATGACATCATGAACGGGAAGAAACCCGAGAACACCATGATCCTCATGCCGTCGAGCCTGATCACGCGCGAGAATGTGGGTGAGTACAAGGGCTGGTCCTCACCGCGCTGAACTGCTTTTGCCCGGGGCCCTGCGCTCCGGGCCAACTTCACGAGAGCATTTTCAAGAAGAGGGAGCATTTTTCATGAACTCCGGTTCGTGAAAAATGCTCTAGCGGAGGAAAGGCGAAATGGCCGCAGTCGTGGCGTTCGGCGAGTTGCTCATCGACTTCGTGCCCACCATAACCGGCCAGGACATGGGGAATGCCGAGGCTTTCAAGAAAGCCGCAGGCGGTGCCCCCGCCAATGTCGCGGCCGGCCTTGCACGGCTTGGCGTGTCCAGCGCCTTCATGGGCATGGTCGGCGACGACGGCTTCGGCCATTTCCTGGCCGACACGCTGCGTAGTGCAGGTGTGGACGTGTCGCCCCTGCGCTTCACCAGGCAGGCCCATACCGCCCTCGCCTTCGTTTCCCTGCGCGCCGACGGCGAGCGAGAATTTCTCTTCTACCGCAGTCCCAGCGCCGACATGCTGATGATGCCGGAGGATGTCGACGAGGAGGCGATCAGGAACGCCCGCGCCTTCCATTTCGGCTCGATCAGCCTGATCGCGGAACCGGCGCGCGCAAGCACGCTTCATGCCGTCGATCTTGCCCACCGTCACGGCAAGATCGTCACTTACGACCCCAACCTGCGCCTGGCCCTCTGGCCCGACGCGGACGCGGCACGCGATGGGATGCAGCTCGGTCTGAAGGAGGCTCAGATCGTCAAAGTCTGCGAGGAGGAACTTGTTTTTCTCACCGGCAACCGCGACCCCATCGCTGCCGCCCGCAGTCTCTGGTCTCCCCGCTTGCAACTCATGGCGATCACCCGCGGGAGTGCTGGCAGCTATTGGCTGACGTCTGAAACGCAAGGGAAGGTGTCGGGTTTTCATATCGACGCGGTCGACACCACGGGAGCCGGCGATGCCTTCATGGCCGGCCTGATCGCCGGCCTCCTGGCGGAACCAGAGATACCGAAAGATCCGAAGCGTCTAGACGCCATCTTCCGCTTCGCCAACGCGGCCGGTGCGCTGACGGCCATGGGCCGCGGCGCCATCCCATCGCTGCCGAGCCGGGATGCGGTCGATGCCTTCTTGAGGAGCCAGCAATGACCACGCCACATTCCGGCGGAGCCATTCGACCTCCTTCGCCGCTCACGTCGGAAGCCTCACGCCCTGATCAACCGCAATGGAGGAGATCGGATGAGGACCATTCTCAAGCTCCTCGTGGCCGCCGCGATTGTAACAGCAGCATCTGGCGCCTCCGCCGACGAGCCAGTTGTTATCGGCTACGTCACGAAATCGGCGGCGAACCAAGGTTGGGCCCTCATCAATAAGGGGGCCGAGGATGCGGCTCGCGAAGCCAAGGTCAAGCTGGTTGTCGGCGGCCCCGGCACGCACGGCGCGCTCGAAGATCAGGTCAACGCAATCGAACTCGTCGCCGCGCAGGGCATCAAGGCGCTCGTCCTTGCCCCCATCGACTCCGTGGGCGTCGTCCCGGTCGTGCAGCGGGTTGCGGCGCGTGGCATCCCGGTCATCGCCGTCGACACGAAAATCGAGGATAGCAGCGCCAAGAGCTACGTCGCGACCGACAACGTCGCGGCTTCAGCAGCCCAGGCTGAATGGGTCGCCGGTCAGATCGCGGATCAAGCCGAAGTGGTGCTCGTCAACGGCGACCTCCACCAATCGACAGGGCGCGAGCGTCGCCAGGGTTTTCTCGAGCGCTTGAAGCAGCTCAAGCCGGACGCCACCGTCTACGAGGTCAACACATCCTGGGATGTCGAGGAAGCACGCATCGGCGTCGAAGAGACATTGAAAGCGCATCCCAAAGCCAGCGTTGTCGCCAATGCATGGGACGACGGCACCCTCGGCACTATCACGTCCCTGCGAACCCTCGGTTTCGAGCAAGGCCGCGTGCGTGTCATCGGCTTCGACGGCGCGCCCAATGCGCTCGCTCTTCTGCGCTCCGGATGGATTCAGGCCGATGTCGCCCAGATGCTGTACCGCCAGGGCTATGAGGGCGTGAAAACCGCTATCGCCGTGGCGAAGGGCGAACCGGTCCCGGCCCGGATCGACACGGGCTACCAGGTCGTCACCCCCGACAATCTCGAACGCTTCATCGCAGAAAACAAGCTGGCCGAGTTCATGCAATAAACGCGTCGCCCGGTCGGCTTGCCCACCAACAACAGTGGAGGACGCCAACGATGACCAGAGAAGAGAGGACTTTTACTAGGGAAGAGCGAGTTTCAGGCAATCTTTCGCGTGCATCCATGGCCTTCGTCCTCGCCGGCGGCCGTGGCAGCCGGTTGATGGAATTGACGGATCGGCGCGCCAAACCTGCCGTCTATTTCGGCGGCAAATCCCGCATCATCGATTTTGCGCTCTCGAACGCGCTCAATTCCGGCATCCGGCGGATCTGCGTGGCAACGCAGTACAAGGCCCACAGCCTCATCCGACACCTGCAGCGAGGCTGGAATTTTCTCCGGGCCGAGCGCAACGAGGGTTTCGACATCCTGCCCGCATCGCAGCGCGTGGCCGAGGACAAGTGGTATCTGGGCACAGCGGATGCCGTTACGCAGAACATCGACATCATCGAGAGCTACGACCCGGAATACATCGTCATCCTGGCCGGTGACCATGTTTACAAGATGGATTACGAGCGGATGCTCGCCCAGCATGTGGATTCAGGAGCCGATGTGACGGTCGGCTGCATCGAGGTTCCGCGCATGGAAGCGACGGGTTTCGGAGTCATGGCGGTGGATGAGACAGGCCGCATCATCGACTTCGTCGAAAAGCCCGCGGACCCTCCGGCAATGCCCGACAACCCGGATATGGCGCTCGCCAGCATGGGAATTTACGTGTTCCGGACCAAGACGCTGGTCGACCTGCTGCGCGAGGACGCCGAGGATCAAAGCTCGCTCCATGATTTCGGCAAGGACATTATCCCTCGTCTGGTCAAGCAGGGCAAAGCCGTGGCCCATCGGTTCTCGGACAGCTGCGTGCGCTCCGGCGCTGAAGTCGAGCCCTATTGGCGGGACGTGGGGACAGTCGATGCTTTCTGGGAGGCCAACATCGACCTGACCGACTTCGTGCCTTCACTCGACATCTACGACCGTAGCTGGCCGATCTGGACTTATGGCGAGATCACCCCGCCGTCGAAATTCATTCACGACGAGGATGGGCGCAGAGGCATGGCGACAAGCTCGCTCGTCTGCGATGGCTGCATCGTATCCGGCGCAAGGATCGACAAGTCGCTCCTGTTCACCGGCGTCATGGCCCATTCCTATGGATATTTGAGCCAGGCCGTCGTCCTTCCCTATGTCACGATCGGCCGCAAGGCCCACTTGAACAAGGTGGTCATCGACCGGGGCGTCGTGATCCCGGAAGGCCTGGTGGTGGGAGAAGAGCCGGAGGAGGATGCGCGCCGTTTCCGCCGTACCGAGAACGGCGTCTGCCTGATCACTCAGCCCATGATAGACCGGCTTTAGGTCTGTCCGGAGACATTGCTCCAGCCATCGCCGGACCCCGGAGGGCACTGGCCGGACAGCGCATGACGTCGTCGCCTATGCTGTTACTTGCGCTACCGGCCCGCATCGACGGGACCACTCTCCCGAAGCCAAGCAGAATAGAAGCCTATCGCCGCGCGAAGGCCTTTAAATTCAGAGATTCCAGTTATTACCGGGAAAGGAGACGGTCCGGCGCGGACGGTCGAGCTCCCGCATCCGCCATTCGAGGTCTACCCTGTCCTGGGCCTGCTCGAGATAGGCGAGACGGGCTTCCTGCTCGGTCAGGATGCCGAGATAGCGGCGCACATCCCGGAGAGCCACTGCAATTTTGGTACTGGTCATCATAAGCAATTGAATCATCGTTTTATCCTTTAATTTTCCCTTTTTCTGAACCTCCCTCGAGGCGTTCCAACCAAAAGTCGCGGATCGTCGAGCCCGCCGTTCTTGTGCAATGCAGCAAAATGCAACATACCACCACGTCCCTAGAATTCAACCCGATTATCGATCACGTGAGCGCATGCTTCCCATGCGTTTAACGACAATCTAAAGTCACGGCAAAAGTAAAATGGCACATGAGTTTAGGATCAACATCCCATATTCAGAAAAATTGCTCACTGAATCATTCAGATATTGGACATATGCTGAAAGGGTAAGCAGATTTTACTATCTCAGCTCCAAGCATCCCACGTTATTTTCATGCTTATGCCTATGATCTGCACATTACTCCGAAGCAATGGCGTAATGCCCTCCGAAGCCAGGCACGACATATTTCGCGGGGGTTGACGATGCGGATTAGCCCTCCCTCGCATGCGATGAAACCTTGCCCGCCGAGAGAGGCTCGCTAACTCTTTCCATAACCCTGGAGATCCGATGCGGCGGTTTCATAGGATGCCTTTCGGAGCCGAGACGACACCCGAAGGTATCCACTTTGCCCTTTGGGCCCCGACCGCGCGCGACATCCACCTTGTTCTCGACGGCACCGAGAGCCCCATGGAGCGGGACGGCAATGGCTGGTATCGCCTCACGGCGCCGGAGGCCCGCCCGGGAAGCCGTTACAGCTACAGGGTCGATGGCGCGCTGACCGTCCCTGATCCTGCCTCACGCTTCCAGCCCGACAATGTGCATGGCCAGAGCCTCGTGATCGATCCGAAGGCTTATGCCTGGTCCGATTCAGATTGGGCAGGAAGGCCATGGGAGGAGACGGTTCTCTACGAGGTCCATGTTGGCACGGCAACGCCCGAGGGCACTTATGCCGGCCTGGTGGGGAGGCTCGAAGCATTTCGTAATCTAGGGATCACCGCCATTGAGCTGATGCCCCTCGGCGCATTCGCCGGAAGGAGAAACTGGGGCTATGACGGGGTCCTGCCCTTCGCCCCTGCCGCCGCCTATGGATCGCCGGAAGATCTCAAGCAGCTGGTCGAGAGTGCGCATGAACTCGGACTGATGATCTTTCTGGATGTGGTCTACAATCACTTCGGGCCATCCGGAAATTATCTGCACGCCTATGCCGAGCCATTCTTTACCGACCGGCACAGGACACCCTGGGGCGCAGGGATCAATGTCGACGGCGACGGAAGCCGCACCGTCCGCGACTTCTTCATCCACAATGCCCTCTATTGGCTCGAAGAATATCATTTCGACGGGCTGCGTTTCGATGCCGTCCATGCCATTGCGGACGATAGCAGGCCGCATTTCATCGAAGAACTCTCAACCCGCATTCGTGACACGTTTCCCGGCCGCGAAATTCACCTGGTGCTGGAAAACGAAGCCAATGAAGCGCGTTGGCTCGGACGCGACGCGGCGGGCCATCCACGCCTCCACACGGCGCAATGGGCCGATGACATCCACAATGCCTGGCACGCCCTCCTCACCGGAGAGCGCGAGGGCTATTATGCAGATTACGCGGAGAAGCCTGTGGTGCATCTCTCCCGCGCGCTTGCAGAGGGTTTCGCCTACCAGGGTGAGCCATCGGAGCATGCAGGCGGCAAGCCTCGCGGCGAGCCTTCCTCCCATCTGCCGCCGACGGCCTTCGTCTCTTTCCTCCAGAACCACGATCAGATCGGCAACCGCGCATTCGGCGAACGACTGTCTCACCTTGTTCAACCGGCGCGTCTCTCGCTCGCGCGGAGCCTGCACCTGCTCGCGCCGCAGGTGCCGCTTCTGTTCATGGGGGAGGAATGGGCGGCTTCGACGCCATTCCTGTACTTCGTCGACTTCGAGAGCGAACCCGATCTCGGCCAAGCCGTCCGTGAGGGCCGCCGGGGCGAGTTCGCGCGCTTCGAGGCCTTCGCCGACCCCGAAACGTCTCTCCGCATTCCCGATCCTACCGACTGTTCGACTTTCATGCGCTCGAAACTCGATTGGGCCGAGATCGGCGGATCTCCGCACAGGAATGCCCTGTCGGAAACGCGGCGTCTGCTCAGTCTGCGCCGAATGGAGATCATACCGCTTCTGAAGAGCGAGCTCCACGGCGCACATCGTGCGCCACCGTCAGCGAGCATGATCGATGTCACCTGGTCGTTCACCACGGGGCAACTGCGACTGGTTGCGAATTTCGGCGATACGGTCTCGGTCAGGAAAAGCGATGCGGCAGCCCGTGTCGTCTGGTCGAGTCCGGGTGTTACGCTCAACGGCGAAAACCTCACCCTCCCATCCTGGACCGGCGCGATCCTGAAAGGCCCGCCCATATGAGCAGGTTGAACGCCCTTCTTGATCGCATGGCCGCACTCGTCGGCATCGCTCCTCGCTACACGGACGCCTTCGGCCGGAGCGTCGACATCAGCCTCGAGACACGGCAAGCCATGCTCGAAGGATTTGGCCTCGGCGTTCGGAGCGAGGACGAAGCGAGAGAAAGCTTCCTCCGCCTGAAACGCTTGAAAGGCGGCACGATTCCAGCGCTCGTTCCTGTCGAAGCAGGTGATCCGACAAGGCTTCGCCTGCGGAGCGCTCCACATGCGGCGAGCTGGCAGCTTATCGAGGAAAGCGGCACAACGCAGGAAGGGCATGTTCCGGACGAGGGTACACTCCATCTCCCTCCCCTTCCTGTCGGCTATCATCACCTCACGATCGGGGAGACCACGGCGACGCTCATCGCGGCCCCGAGCAAATGCTGGCAACCAGATATCTTGCAGGGCCAAAGCCGGTTATGGGGTGCCGCAGCCCAAGTCTATTCCCTGCGCTCGGAACGCGACTTCGGCATCGGCGATTACAGCGATGTAGCCTTGGCAGCAGAGCGCGTGGCCGCGCTCGGCGGAGCCTTTCTGGGGCTCAGCCCAGTCCATGCCCTGTTCGCGGCCGATCGTTCGAAGATTTCACCCTATTCCCCGTCGTCCCGTCTGTTTCTCGAGTCTATCCATATCGATCCGACGGCCATCGACGGCTTCAACGGCAGCGAAGCGGCACGCCTTTTCGATGGGCCCGAGATGAAGGAGCGCCTCGCCCAACTTCGAAAGGGCATATTCGTCGATCATGCAGCGGTGTGGCGGCTGAAGCGCCAGCTTCTCGATGCTCTTTGGGATCGCCATCGCGACCGGCAGGATCACTCCACCTTCGAGGACTTCCGTCGCGCCGGTGGAGAGGCTCTGGAGGCGCACGCCACCTTCGAGGCGCTCTCGGAACATTTCCGCGCGCAGGGTCTCCGGTGGCTGGGAGACTGGCCCGAAGCTTATCGTTCGGCTCGCTCGGACGCGGTGCATCGATTCCGGTCGGAGCATGCGGAGCGCGTTACCTTTCATGCGTGGCTGCAATGGCTCGCGGATCGACAACTCGCAAATGCAGCGGAACGTGCGCATGCGGCTGGCATGCCGATCTGCCTCTATCGCGACCTCGCCGTCGGCGCGGATCGCGGCGGTTCGGAGGTCTGGTCCGCGCCGGAGCGCTACGCGGCAACACTCTCGGTCGGTGCGCCGCCCGACCCGCTTGGGCCTCAAGGCCAGAACTGGGGCCTGCCGCCATTCAATCCTCTCGACCTCGAGACGCAAGGCCTCGCTCCGTTCCGCGAGCTCGTTGCGGCCAATATGCTTCATGCGGGCGCGATCAGGATCGACCATGCCTTTCAATTGCAGCGCCTTTTCCTGATCCCGTCCGACATGCCGGCAACGCAGGGCGCCTATGTGGATTATCCGTTCGAGGCCATGCTCGCTGTCCTGCGCGTGGAAAGCCATCGGGCGCGCTGCCTCGTGATCGCAGAGGATCTCGGCACCGCCCCAGAGGGTTTCTCGGATGCCATCATGGCCTCGGGCATCCTCAGCTATCGTGTGCTGCCTTTCGAGCGGGAGGAAGGCGGCGGATTCAAGCGACCGGAGCTTTATCCGCGCTCGGCCCTCGCCGCCCTGACCACCCACGACCTTCCCACGTTCGCAGGCTGGTGGCGCGGTCTCGATATCGACCTGCGCCAGACATTCGGCGTGTTCGAGCCGGAACGGGCAGAGGCGGAACGGGCGGCTCGCGCGGCCGACCGGATGCATTTTGCGAAAGCGCTCTTCGACGAAGGTCTCTTTCCTGGACCCGACCCGCCCAATGAAGTCCCTCTCGGAGGCGCCCTACGTTATCTCGTCCGAACGGAATCGCAGCTCATGGCCCTGCAGATGGAGGACGCAGCCGGCGAGTTGAACCAAGCCAATATGCCGGGACCGGATGCAGGCCATCCCAATTGGCGCCGGCGTCTTCCTATGCAGATCGAGGCCATGACGGCGCCCGGCAGCCGGTTTGCGAAACTGGCCGCTGCACTGGCGGAGGAAGGGCGGGATGCGCGCCCTCGCGCAGCGGCCCTCGCATCGCCCCCGCCACGCGCCACCTACCGCCTGCAATTCCACAAGGACTTCACCTTCGACGATGCGGCCGCAATCGTCCCGTATCTGGCGAAACTCGGGATCAGCCACGTCTATGCGTCGCCGATCCAGACCGCACGTCCCGGTTCGATGCATGGCTACGACATCGTCGATCCCGCTGCCATCAATCCCGAGCTCGGCGGAGAGAAAGGCTTCCGCCGTTTCTCGGATACGTTGAAGGCGCATGGATTGGGACTGCTGCTCGATATCGTTCCCAATCACATGGGCATCGGCGGCAAGGACAATCGCTGGTGGCTTTCAGTTCTCGAATGGGGCCGGCTTTCGCCGTTCGCCGAGGCGTTCGACATTGATTGGGAACGCGTTGGTGCACAGGGCAAGCTCGTCGTTCCGTTTCTCGGCGCATCATATGGGGATACCCTCGAAAAAAGCGATCTCAGGCTGGCCTTCGATCCGACCGAGGGAAGTTTCAGCATCTGGCACTGGGAGCATCGGTTCCCGATCAATCCAGCCACCTATCCGATGGTGCTCGACCAGGCGCTCGCCTCTCTGGAAAACCTCTCAGGGTCCTCTGAGCTTTCAAAGCTGACCGAGTCCTTGCAACGGATGGACACGAAAGCTTCGCCCGAGCGCCACAGGCACTTTCCAAGCGAGGCCGATAAGGCAAAGCGACGATTGGCGGACGCCGTTGCCACCCAGCCGATCCTAAAGAATGCCATCGAGAGGACCGTCGCCGCGATCAACGGCGCCCCCGGCATCCCAGAGAGTCACAACATTCTCCACCTCATTCTGGAAAAGCAGAGCTATCGTCTCGCCTATTGGCGTGTTGCGTCGAGCGACATCAACTATCGCCGCTTCTTCGACATCAACGACTTGGCAGGCCTCCGGATCGAAAACCCGAAAATTTTCGAACGGGTCCACGACCTGATTTTTCGTCTCGTCGATGAAAAATGGATCGACGGCCTCAGGATCGACCATATTGACGGATTGGCCGATCCGAAGAGCTATCTGCATGCGCTCCAGGACAGAATCGGTCCCGGTTTCTACGTTGTTGTCGAGAAGATCCTGGAGCCGGGCGAGGACCTTCGCCGCTGGCCCGTGGCGGGGACGACCGGATACGACGCTCTCAACCTGATCGACGGAGTGCTAGTCGATTCCGGAGCGGAGGAAACGCTCGATCGTCTCTATCGCAATGCATCGGGCCTCCATGATGGCAATGTGGCCCTGCTCAGATGGGCGAAGGGGGAGATCGTCGCAGCGAACTTCACAAGTGAGCTGGAGGCACTTGTCGCAGATCTCAAACGGATTGCCGATGCGGATCGCCGGACGCGCGACCTCACGATACCGCTCCTGCGGCAGGCCCTCGTCGATATCGTCGCAGCCTTCCCAGTCTATCGCAGCTATCTCGACAGGGACGAACCTGCACCCGAAGACGTGGAGCTGATCGCATCCGCCATCGATACCGCCAAAGGCGCAAGCTCCCTGCCTGATTGCACCGGACATGATTTCATCGCAGCCGTCCTCCTGGGGCGGATCGAAATACAGGCCGTCGATACTCCCGATGATGTCATCCGGCGTTTCACTCGCCGTTTTCAGCAATTGACCGGCCCCGTGATGGCCAAGAGCCTGGAGGACACGCTGTTCTACCGCTACGGGCGGCTGATCGCTCTCAACGAGGTCGGTGGAGACCCGTGCCGTTTCGGCCTCGGCCTGAGCGAATTTCATGAAGCCAACGAGGCACGCGCGCGGAACTGGCCGAATGGAATGATCGCCACGGCGACCCATGATACGAAGCGGGGCGAAGACGCCCGCGCCCGTCTCCTCGCCCTGTCCGAAATGCCGCAGGAGTGGGCGCAGGCTCTCGATCTCTGGCGTGAACTCGCCACCCCTGATCTCACCCAGGTCGGCGGCGCACTGGCCCCCGATGCGAACGACCGGATCATCCTGCTACAGGCACTTCTCGGCGCATGGCCTCTGGAACTGCTGGCGGACGACGATGAAAGCCTATCCGAATTTCGGAAACGGATGGAGACCTATGTCGTCAAGGCCCTCCGCGAAGCGAAGCGGCAGACGAGCTGGATCGCTCCCCATGCGGCCTATGAAGAGGCTGCCTGTACTCTCCTGGCGGCATTTCTCCAGCCTGAAAGCGCCTTTATCGAAAGCTTCCGTCCCCTCGCCCATCGCCTCGCTTTTCTCGGGGCGCTGAGCGGCTTGTCCCGCACGATATTGAAGGCCACTTTGCCAGGAGTGCCCGACATCTATCAGGGAACCGAGTCCTGGGATTTCTCGCTCGTCGATCCAGACAACAGGCGTCCGGTCGATTACGCGGCGCGTGCGCAGACACTCGATGCCGGCGTACCCCTTGCGACCCTGTTTGAGAATTGGCGCGACGGCCGCATCAAGCAGCATATCCTCATGCGCCTGCTGCGCGACCGCGCCGAGGCCCCCGCGCTTTATGCGAATGGAGATTACCGTCCCCTTGCCGCCGAAGGCTCACAAGCCTCCCATGTGATCGCCTTCACCAGACAGCACCGTGACGAAACCCTGGCCGTCGTCGTGCCGCGTCTCTGGGCTTCGCTTGCCAAGGATGGCCAAATACCCCTCCCGGGCGCCATATGGGGCGACACATCCATTGCATTGCCGGAAGGCCGTTGGCGAGAGGTGATCACAAGCCGCGATGTCACAATCGAGAATGACTGGACCGCGGCCGGCGAGCTGCTCGCTCCTCTGCCTTTCGCGGTCCTGAGACGGCTCGGATAGCATGATGGGCCAGCATGAAGGCGGCCCCACTCCAATGGCCAAGCCCTTTCCATTTCGAAGAGGAAAGATACATGGTTCATAATGAGGCCTTATATCGGTGAAATCGTGAGGCTTGGCCCGGATTTCAGAGACAGCTTCCAGACCAAGCGTTTTACGAACACAGGAATGGCGCATGATCAAAGATGCCGGTGTCGGAAAGATCCAGCACCGTGCTGGAGCGAAAGGGGCCGTGAAAAACAAAGCCCTGATGCCGTCTGGGGCCCGGCCCGCCGACGCGCTCATCCAGATCGTCGAACACGGCGATCCCTTCTCGGTGCTTGGTCCCCATGAAGTCTCATCCGGTCATTGGGAGATCCGGGCCTTTTTGCCTGAGGCCGATACCGTCTCGCTGGTTGCACCGGACGGGCGGACGATCCTCGCTCCCATGGAGAAGAACGGCGAAGGTCTCTTCATTGCCTCCCTCGCTGCATCCGAACGGCCGGATTACAGGTTCAGACTCGAGAATCATGGCCATGCGGAGATCCGGCACGACCCCTATCGGTTCGGGCCGGTTCTCACCCCTGAAGAGGTGGAGCAGCTTCGCGAGCCCGGCAGCGATGCCGTCTACGCGAAGCTCGGGGCACAGCGCAGGAACGTGGAAGGGGTCGATGGCTTCGCCTTCGCCGTCTGGGCGCCGAATGCCCGCAGGGTCAGCGTCGTGGGGGATTTCAACAATTGGGACGGACGGCGCCATGCCATGAGACGACGCCACGAGGGCGGCATCTGGGAAATCTTTATCCCCGAGGTCACACTGGGTGCGCGTTACAAATTCGAGATCATCGGCGCCGAGGGTCACACGATGCCACTGAAGGCCGATCCGGTGGCGTTCGAGGCCGAGCTGCCCTCGGCAACGGCGTCCGTCCTTCGCGGCGCGCCGGATTTCGAGTGGCGCGATGCCGCGTGGATGGCGAACCGCGCGGCCCAGATTCCGCGCAAGGCGCCGATGTCGATCTACGAATGTCACCTCGGTTCGTGGGCGCGCGTTCCTGCGGAGGGAAACCGCTATCTGACCTATCGCGAACTGGCCGAGCGGCTCATTCCCTACGTGAAGGATCTCGGCTTCACGCATATCGAGCTGTTGCCGATCACCGAATATCCCTTCGACGGGTCATGGGGCTATCAGCCCATCTCGCTTTATGCTCCGACGAGCCGCTTCGGAACGCCGGACGATTTCGTCGCCTTCGTTGAGGCTGCCCACGCAGCCGGCATCGGCATCATCCTCGATTGGGTGCCGGCACACTTCCCGAACGATCCCCACGGCCTCGCCTTTTTCGACGGCACGCATCTCTACGAGCATGCCGATCCCCGCCAGGGCTTCCACCAGGATTGGGGGACCTACATCTACAATTACGACCGGAAGGAAGTCACCAGCTTCCTCGTAGCCAACGCGCGGTACTGGCTCGAGCGCTATCACATCGACGGCCTGCGGGTCGATGCGGTGGCATCCATGCTCTATCTCGATTACTCGCGACGCCCCGGCGAGTGGATCCCCAACCGCTATGGCGGAAACGAGAATCTCGGCGCGATCGACTTCCTGCGCCGCATGAACGAGGTCGCCTACGCTTCCTCACCGGGCGCGATCACGATTGCCGAAGAATCCACCGCCTGGCCCGGCGTCTCGCAGCCAACCTATACTGGAGGGCTCGGCTTCGGCTTCAAGTGGAACATGGGATGGATGCACGACACCTTGCGCTACATCAGCACGGATCCCATTCACCGTCGGCATCACCATCACGACCTGACCTTCGGTCTGCTTTACGCCTTCTCGGAAAACTTCGTTCTTCCGCTCAGCCACGACGAGGTCGTGCACGGCAAGGGCTCCCTGATCGGCAAGATGCCGGGGGATCCATGGCAGCGCTTCGCCAACCTACGCGCCTATTACGGGTTCATGTGGGGTCATCCCGGCAAGAAGCTCCTGTTCATGGGCGGCGAGTTCGGTCAGGAGCGGGAATGGAACCACGACGCCAGCCTCGACTGGCATCTCCTGGACGACCCGCATCATCGAGGCCTGCAGGCGCTGATCCGCGATCTCAATCACGCCTATCGAACCATTCCCGCCCTGCATGAAAACGATTGCGAGGCGAAGGGTTTCGAATGGCTCGTGGCGGACGACCGGGACAACAGCGTGATCGCCTGGGCGCGCCGGGGCGAGAGCGCGAAATCTCTCGCCGTCGTGGTGTCGAACCTCACTCCGGTCCCACGAGAAAAATATCGCATCGGTGTGCCGCTATCCGGCTTCTACCGGGAGGCCGTGAACACCGATGCGGCATCCTATGGCGGAACCAATATGGGCAACCTGGGCGGGGTTGCGGCGGAAGAGACGACAAGCCACGGCCAGCCCTGCTCGCTCACCCTCACCCTTCCTCCTCTGGCGACACTCATTCTTGAGCGTGAAAGCCCATAGCGGACGGTCCGACGAGACTCCCACATGGCTCATGCGTTGAAGGACCCTGGATGCCGGTTCCAGTTTCACCTCCGAGATCTGCATGAACGGCAAGATCGAACCACGCCAGCCTCCGACCGGAGCAGCCCTCTCATCTCCGTTGATGCGCCGGTCGCGGGTGCGGGAAGGCTTACCGTATCCGCTCGGAGCGACCTGGGACGGCCTTGGCGTCAACTTCGCGCTCTTCTCCGCCAACGCTTCCCGCGTCGAGCTTTGCCTGTTCGATGTCGACGGCAAGCGCGAGATCGAGCGGATCGAGCTTCCGGAATATACGGATGAGATCTGGCACGGCTATCTGCCGGATGCGCGACCCGGCACGATCTACGGCTACCGCGTTTACGGCCCCTACGAACCTGCCGAGGGGCACCGGTTCAACCCCAACAAGCTTCTTCTCGACCCTTATGCCAGGCAACTTGCCGGCGGCCTGACCTGGAACCATGCCCTCTTCGGCTACACGGTCGGATCGCCCCAGGCCGACCTGTCTTTCGACAAGCGCGACAGCGCTCCCTTCATGCCGAAATGCCGCGTCGTCGAGCCTGCCTTCACCTGGGGCCACGAGCGGCGACCACGCACGCCGTGGGAGCGTACGATCATCTACGAGATGCACCTGCGCGGCTTCACCATGCGGCACCCAGGCGTGCCGAAGGCGCTGCGCGGCACGTTCTCCGGGCTCACGCATCATGAGATCATCGACTACATCCGGAATCTCGGAGTCACCGCGATCGAACTCCTTCCCATCCACGCATTCGTGGACGACAGCCATCTCATCGACAAGGGACTGACGAATTACTGGGGGTACAACACGATCAGCTTCTTCGCGCCGCAGCCGCGCTACCTCGCCACGTCTTCCGTGAACGAGGTCAAGGAGATGGTCAGCCACTTTCACGATGCGGGAATCGAGGTGATCCTCGATGTCGTCTACAATCACACGGCAGAGGGCAACGAGCTGGGACCGACCCTATCCTTCAAGGGGATCGACAACGCCTCTTACTACAGGCTTGCGCACGACCGCCGCTATTACGTCAACGACACCGGAACCGGGAACACGGTGAATTTAAGCCATTCCCGGGTACTGCAGATGGTGACCGACAGTCTTCGCTATTGGGCCCAGGAGATTCATGTCGACGGCTTCCGCTTCGATCTTGCGACGATCCTCGGCCGCGAGCCGCATGGTTTCGAGGAGGACGGCCGCTTTCTCGACGCCTGCCGACAGGATCCGACCCTCAGCCAGGTCAAGCTGATCGCGGAACCGTGGGATCTCGGCCCAGGCGGCTATCAGGTCGGTCGCTTCTCCCCCGGATGGGCGGAGTGGAACGATCGATATCGGGACACCGTCCGAGCCTATTGGAAAGGCGAGAACGGCAAGCTTCCGGAACTGGCTTCCCGCCTCACCGCTTCGGCGGATCTGTTCAACAAGCGTGGGCGCAGGCCATGGGCCTCCGTGAATTTCGTGACGGCCCATGACGGCTTCACGCTCAACGATCTCGTCACCTACAATCACAAGCACAATGAGGCGAATGGAGAGGGCAACAGGGATGGGCACGAGCATAATCTCTCCTGGAACCACGGCGTGGAAGGGCCGACGAGGGATCCGAAAATCCGGTCCCTTCGCCTTCGCCAGATGAGAAACATGCTCGCCACCCTGCTCTTCTCGCAAGGCACGCCCATGCTGCTTGCCGGCGACGAGTTCGCGCGCACGCAGAAGGGAAACAACAATGCCTACGCTCAGGACAATGACATCTCCTGGATCGATTGGGCGGGCATCGACGAGGACAGTGCCAAGCTCCTCCAGTTCACGCGCAAGCTCATCCAGCTCCGCAACACCCAGCCTGTTCTGAGACGGGGCCGGTTTCTCACCGGCTTGTACAACGAGGAACTCGACGTCAAGGACGTGACGTGGCTCACGCCCGACGGCAAGGAGATGGGACCAGAGCATTGGGAGGATCGCAATGCGCGCTGCATGAGCATTCTCCTCGATGGTCGCGCACAGCCCACCGGCATCCGCAGGCGTGGCACGGACGTGACGATGCTCCTGATCCTCAACGCCTACCACGATGTGGTGCGGTGCAGACTCCCGGCGGTCGTCGGCGGCCATGCCTGGATGTGCCATATCGACACGAACCAGCCCGAACTGGAGTCGCTACCTTTGTTCGCGTTCGGTGCGGAATACGAAGTGACCGGGCGTTCGCTCCTGCTGTTCCAGCTTATATCGGAAGGAACATAAGGCGCCTGGAGCCCGATCATGCCCTATCGCGCTTCGACACAGGCCCGGTAGAGATTGGCATATTGGTGCGCGGGCCGGGTCCAGCCCACATCGGTGGCCATGCCGCTCTGCTGCATGTGCCGCCAGCCCTCCTTGTCCTGCCAAAGGGCTTTCGCCCGAAAGAGGGCTCCCTTGAGCGCCGCGAGGCTGACGGGCGAGAACTGGAAGCCCGTCGCGGCTCCCGCAGCCATAGCCATCTCGTTCGCGTCGATCACCGTGTCGGCGAGCCCGCCTACCCGCGAGACGATGGGCACATTGCCGTAACGCATGGCGCAGAGCTGCGTCAGCCCGCAGGGCTCGAAACGGGAGGGCACGAGCAGCGCATCGCTCCCACCCTGGATCTGATGCGCCAGAGCTTCATCGTAGCCGAGCAGACAACCGACCTGTCCGGGATAAACGGCGGCAGCCGCCTGGAAGCTGCCTTCCAGCGCCCGATCTCCGGTGCCGAGGAGAGCGAGCTGCGCTCCGTCGCCGACCAGCAAAGGCAAGGCCGCGAGGACGAGATCGAGCCCTTTCTGCTCCGACAACCGGCTGACGACACCGAAGAGAAGCGCCTCAGGATCGGTCGTGAGCCCCAGCCGGGCCTGCAAAGCTTGCTTGTTGGCAGATCGGGCTTCCAAATTCGCCCTGCCATAGCGGTTTTCGAGATAGGGATCCGTCGAAGGATCCCAGATCGTCTCGTCGATCCCATTGAGGATACCGGAGACCACGTGCGAGCGGGAGCGTAGGAGCCCGTCGAGCCCCATTCCTCCTTGCGGCGTTTGGATCTCTTCCGCATAGGTCGGCGAGACGGTCGTGATGCGGTCGGCAAACTGCAAGCCTGCCTTGAGGAAGCCGATCTGGCCGTAATACTCCACGCCGTCTATCGTGAGGGCGCTCGCCGGAAGACCGAGCTCTATGAGAAGATCGGCAGGGAAAATGCCTTGAAAGGCGATGTTGTGCACGGTCATGACCGTGCCCGGACGTGCACCGCCACCGTAATGCAGGTAAGCTGGAGCAAGTCCTGCCTGCCAGTCATGCGCGTGGATGACATCCGGGACGAAACCCGGCGCGAGCCCCTGCCCGATCTCGGCCGCCACCCGGCCGAGCGCCGCAAAGCGCCAGGCATTATCGGGCCAGTCCCGTCCGTCGGAAGCGAGATAGGGGGAGCCGGGTCGCTCGAACAGATGCGGCGCATCGATGACGAGGAGATCGAGCTTCTTCGCCTTCGCCGCCAGCAGGCGGGCCGGCCCGCCGAACAGATCTTCGTATTGCCGCACGACCTCCTTGCGGCCCATCGATTGAAGAACGGCAGGATAGCCGGGAATGAGCGTGACCATCCCGATGCCCTCGTTGGCGAGAGCCCCCGGCAGGGCGCCGGCCACGTCGGCAAGGCCGCCCGTCTTGATGATCGGGAAGATCTCCGAGGTGACGGAGAGAACGTTGAGGGGCCTCATCCTTCCAGCCTACCGGTCCTCGGTCGCGGGATGAGGCGGATGCCTCGCCCGGCGCGGCAGATACGTTCGGTGTCTAGTCCGCGCTTCGCCAGCGGAAACCGTTCCGGACATCCAAAGGCGACATAGGGCGGACCGGCAAGACGATCAATCTGGCTATCCCAATGCTCAGGCTGGACCGAAAAGCGCGAGCCTCAAGACGAGCACCGCCAGTCGGGCAATCCCACGCTTGATAGCAAAGCGCATGGTTGGCGCCTTGCAGCCATCGTCGATCAGACATGAACGTCGCCGAAGGCCAGTTCGCCTTCCCCTTTGGGTTTGCGGAGCGACGCGTAGAGGATCCAAATGTAAAATATTATGACCCCGAGGATCACGAGCCAACCGGGAGCCGGGCCGATGGCTGTGTTGCGCATCCACTCGTCGGCGGAGCTAACGAGGTGAGCCTCGGCCGCGCTCTCCTGCATCCTGATGAAGGTGGTCTTCACCAACCAGGCGAGTAACAGGACCAGGAACAGCCAACAGTAATTACGGCGCAGGCGCCGTGAAATGGCCTGGCTTTGAGTGGTCAGGAACGACGGCCGTCTAAGATCTGCGCCCAATCCCTTGATCCAGTCATCGGTTACATCGAGTTCCGGCGCAAAGACCTGGGCGAGATAGTTGCGCTCTATTCGCCGCACACGATTGCGGTAAACGTCGAAAAACCGGTAGCGGCGCGCTTCGATCACTAGGAGTAAAAGGACAAGGACCATGGCGAAGAGCAGCACGCCATGGTGAGCCGTCGGCGTGGACAGTGAAACCGACAACATGGCGGCGACGACCGTGATCGCCCAGTTTGTCGTGCGGTCAAGCCTGTCGCGCCAACCCGCCATGCGGGCGATCTCCGCACGATGGTAATGCGCCATGACGGTGATGAATTCCGACGGCGTACTCGGAAAGACCGGCGGTGCCATTGTCGAGTGGAGATCGGGCTTCGGATACCTTTCATGCGTGGATAGCGTCATGTCCCTCTCTCCGAACGGGCGGGTACTCGGAAAACACAGGCCCGCACACGAGGTTCATTCAGTTCGAATTCGTCAGAACGGTCTCACTATAGCACCAGCCACCGGAGACTGCAGGCTTCGTAATGGAGAAGGCGTGACGGGTCCCCCTTCCAGTGACTGCGGCGCCATATCTTGAAACACGAATGGGTCTTGAAACAAGAACGGCCGGGACGGACCCGGCCATGGCGAGGGTCCTGCGGGCGACGGCTTTACGCTGCCATGGCCTTTTCAGGTTCTCGTCGATCTTGTCGAGGAAGCCAGTGGTAGGCTCCTGAGGATTGTGGAAGGCAGAGCGTTCAAACAGGTAAAGTGCGCCGCGGCGAAATCGGATTTCGCCGGGGTTGGGATTTTACCCTCCCCCGCCATCCATCTCGAACCCGATGTGCCACCCTTCTCAAGGGCATCCACCCCCAACGCTTTTCGCTCCGAAAGCTCCTTCGAAAATACCGGCCTGTGAATTACCGGGATAGGGCTGCCCAGGGCCGGCCCGGCAAGATTCGATTCACCAATGCAGCTCCAGATCGTGTCCCGTTTTATGAGGCTCGATGATATTGCTGTGTGTTCGTCCCTTTCTCCTTCTTGCCTGCACTGCTATCGCCTTCTTAACTGTGGGCAGAGCGTCCGGAGCGGTGAACCTCCGCCGAAGGGACTTGGACCTGGCCGCAGCGACCCATCTCGACGCGGACGCGACATATTAACCCGAGAAGGCCGACCCCACAGGAGATAACCGATGTCGAAACCGCCCCACAGAACCCGAGTGACGAGCGATCCGCGGCAGACTGCTGAAGCGGCATTCAAGAAAGTAACGACGAAACCTGCAGAACCCGCACCGAAGGCACCGACCATCCCTGGCGCGAAGGAGATGGTGTCTCTGCGCATCGACAGGGACGTCCTTGATTACTTCCAGGAAGACGGACCGGGCTGGCAGGAAAGGATCAATGAGGCGCTGAGGAAGGCGGCGGGGAAGTAGGCATTCCAGGCCGCGGACAGGAAGAGCGTTACGCTCCTATCCCTGCCACGCGGTGGCAATATACGCTGATGACTGAACGTCACCAAGCCACGGGGATCAGCCGATCGATCAGCCCGGCTGCCGTCAGCCGCTATGATAATTCCTAATAGTTAGAAACCCTCATGCCGGAAAAGTGTAGAAGGTCGGGACGATCTGTACGCGTAGGAGTGGAGTATGGCCGACATCATTGCATTCGAAGAGTTCAGAAAGAATGCGAAGCAATGTGAAATCCTGGCCCTGTTTAAAGACAAGCCCACGTCTAAAGCTCAGGCACGCAAAAATAAGAATAAATTCTACTTTCCGAGTTCGCGCCCCGGCATATCAGGCAATCTTTGCGACCTGTTCGAACAGGCGAACGCCGTAATCGTGCGGCATTATGACGGCGACCAGAGAGTGCCGAAGGCCGTGGCAGAAAAGTGTCTCGAGCTTCTGAGGGCTCTTTCGGAGCACACACAACCGGAATTAAGTGACTGAAGCTCCAAGCCCTGCATGAAAATACCCCGATTTGTGTCTTCAGATAAGGAGGAACGGCCTGAAAGATAAGGAGGAACGACCTGAAGCTCTGATGGCTTGACTTGCAATTGCCTCAAGTGGCCCCTATATCGAATTATCGACTTTGGCCGGACAACTGGTCTGCTTCGCCTTTTGCTTTCAGGCGCACGCTCCGACTTTCTCTCCAAACTTCGACAAAAGGCGTAGCCCCGTTTCGTTGCGGGGAGCGCGCATGCGCATACTGAAACATTGAAAGGACTTCCCGATGATCACGGGCACTGTTAAATTCTACAACGATCAAAAGGGCTTCGGCTTCATTCAACCCGATGATGGCAGCAAGGACGTGTTTGTCCACGCCACCGCGCTCGAGCGCGCCGGGATGCGCGGCCTCGTCGAAGGTCAGAAGGTCGCCTTCGATACCCAGGAAGACCGCCGGACCGGCAAGATTGCGGTTGGCAACATCCAAACCGCCTGATCTCTTTGAGATCGAGCAGCCGAGCTTTCGCGCTGCTTCTCAGAGCCGTTCCGTCGCGGAGCGGCTTTTTTGTTTTCATTCACGCTTCGATCACGATGGAGAACTTCAAATGGCTAAGGAAGAACTGATCACATTCGAGGGTGAAGTCACAGAGATCCTGCCGGACGCCCGCTTTCGCGTCAGGCTTGAGAGCGGACACGAGATCGTGGCCTATACGGCAGGCAAGATGAAGAAAAATCGCATCAAGACGCTTGCTGGCGATCATGTCACCGTCGAGATGTCGCCCTACGACCTCGATAAGGGGCGCCTCATTTTCCGCCACAAGGACAGTGGATCCGGTGGCCCGCGCCCAGCTGCGCGTCGTCCGCAGTTTCGTCGTCGATAATACGCCTCCCGGTGGGCAGGAATCATCGAGGTGGAGGGTTGTGATGACCGAGAAGGCTTGGACATTTGAAGCGGGCGACCGGGTGCCAAAATGGCTGATGCGCCAGAGGAATTGCGTGCTGCGGTTCGGCCGCGATGCCGTCGTAGTGGAGAGCCGGGGCCAGTATCAGCTTTATCCGATGAGCCCGATGGAAGCTCACGATACGCTCATCCTGGCTGAGATCATCAACCAGCGGTTGGATTCCGAGGTCGAGCACGTACTTCCGATCAAGACCCACATCACCCCCAGACGAATGTCCCTGAATTGACCCAATCGAGAGAACATTGCCATGCACCATAAATTCAACCTTGGCCAACTCGTCCGTGCGAATGGCACACGCTTTCACGATCGAACGAATGGCGTATACGAAGTAGTGCGTCTGATGCCGGAAAGTAATGGCGAGTTCGGCTACCGCATCAAGGATGTCAGTAATTCGAGTGAGCGAGCGGTTGGAGAGTCGGAAATCCAGGCTGCGAATGGAAAGTCTCAATTCGCCAGCTAGAGCATCGGATCCAAAAATGGGATCCACCCGATGCTCAGCTTTTGAGACCGGCGCATCGTCGGTGCGAACCGAAGGTCCGCGTCAGCGAAAAACCGGGTCATTGTTCCGCCCGATGCGTTAACACGCTTCCATTGCAGGGCAGCTTGGCCTATTAGCAGCTCATGCCAATCGGCCTGAGCCTGCCATATTCGGGTCGCCGGAATTGCTTAATATCCTTGTGCACAGCATGAAGGTAGCCTGATCTGATGGGCAGCATCTTTTCAGCACCTTCATAAACCCTCGCTTGCGCTGACGCCCAGTTTCATGGGCAGGGTCTCAATGAACGCAGCGCCAAGCGGCGAAAACGTACGATGCTCCGCCTTCCGAAGGGAGGCGGCCCTCTCACAAACCGGCACGCTCTAATGTGGCTTTCGTCACCGAGCGTCGGCAACCATTAGATTGGATATTGTTTTGCAGGTTCTGGTTCGCGACAACAACGTCGATCAGGCTCTCAGGGTCCTCAAGAAGAAGATGCAGCGCGAAGGTGTCTTCCGCGAGATGAAACAACGGAAGGCCTACGAAAAGCCGTCCGAGCGGAAGACGCGCGAGAAGGCGGAGGCCGTTCGCCGTGCCCGTAAAGCAGCCCGGAAACAGGCCATTCGCGAAGGACTGATCGCCGCTCCCAAGCCTAAACCGCGCTTTGCCGCAGGGGGCCAGCGTAGACCCGCGGGCTCCGCCGGTGTCGGTGCGCGCCCGCAGGTTGAGCCCAAGGCTTAGATAGAATCAAAGACGACGGCCCGGAGCCGTTATTTCCGGGCCTTTCGTGCTGCGTAACGTGCATCGCGCGCCGCCTTGCGTTCGACCTCAAGCGTTGCGTCGCGATGCGCCTGTTCGGCAAGTGCCGCCTCCTTTGCAAGCTGCTCGTCCTGCAAGGATTTCTCGTGAGCAGCGTGCTTGGCAGCCTCGTCGGCCTGCCGAGCCTCCGCGCGCTCAGTGAGGCGCTGCTCGCGAGCGCTATGAAGGGCCTGCCGGGCAGCCCTTCGTTCCGCGACCGCCGGATCGTCCTGGCTTGGCCTCGCCTTAAACTTCTCCAACACGGCCTGCCGCGCACTTGCGGCAGCGCTTAATCGTTTGCTGAAATCTTTTTCCTTGAAACGTTCCACGCAGGTTCCCTTCGTAATTTTTCGGCCCAGGTCGATATTGATCTTTCGATCACCCGAGACGAGGATTAGCCGATCATATCAATGACGATTTGACGGATCTCTTCTCGCGACAGGCCGGTCGGTTGCGGCTTGGCCGCGGGCTTCGCCTGTAGGCTGTTTTTCGGGGTATGGGGCAGCGCCTTTAAAGGGCGAGGCTGAATGACGGTAGACATAAAATTCCTCTGAAGCTTCGGTTCAAACGAAGCAGCATTGTGTGTTTGTGGTTGTCGAATGCAGTGCAACGACGCGCAAGCCGCGCGCCTGAACGCCCGGCAGATCAACAATCGATAAGAACGGAAAGCAGGCTCGGCGCTCGATCACGAGCGAAGGAGAGCGGCCGAACACGTCGGTTGAATGGCCCTTTTATGGATCATTACCCGGATAAATACAAGGCGAAACGTAATAGGGTCATCGTCCAGGATCCCGCCAGTCCCATTGCGTGATCGGCGCTGACCCTATTCAGCAGCTGAGCGGAGATGATTCCAATGTATCAGCGTTCCTCTAATACAGTGACCCGATGGCTCGTGCCGGCGAGGTATAAGGAAAGGAACCATCCTTCGATCGTCTCGTTAGCCCCCTATGCTGCAGAGCGGCTCTGTCCGCTCGCCTTGTAGACGTCGTTGGCCCGTCGCACCTGAACCCGCCGACGACCTTGTCTCAAAAAGGCGCGGCCGTTGCGCTGGGTTAAGAAGCCCGGCGGCTTTCACGATAGGGTAGATCCGAACCTTGACCGGCAGGCGGTCTGATGCCGAATTCATTTCGGCAAAAGCGGCACAGGTTTACCCCGTTCTTTGATGGTTTGGAGGAACTATGAGTGCCGTCAAAAAGTATCATCAAACCAGTCCGGATCGGGCGAACGAGTTGTTTGCCAAGCTTCTCGAAACGTCCGACACCGCAGTCAAAACACGCGAGCGGCTTTTTGCGGATCTGAAACAGGAGTTGGAGCTCCTGGCCAACCTTCACGAGCAATATCTCTTCCCGGCCCTGCTCAAGCACAAGGAGACGCGGGATCTCGTAGAAGAGGCGATGAACGACAACAAGGAGACGGAAGCACTCCTGGCCGAGCTTGATCGTGCGCCGAAAAATACGGGCGTGTTCGTCAACAAGCTGGCTGATCTCAGGAAGGTGTTCCAGCAACATATCCGCGACGACAAAAACGAATTGCTGCCAGCGGTGCTCAAGGTATTGAGCGAAGAGGAGGTCGATGCGGTCGTCGAGCAGGTTGAGGATGAAATGGCGACCGTCAACGACAGCAAGCGCTCCGAGTCCGAACTGGGCAGGGCAGTCGCCAGGCGGCAGCGCGAACAGGCGGAAACCATTCAGCGGACCGCTGAAGGCTTGGCCGAGACCGTGCGGACGGGAGCGGAAGGGATCCACCACATGACGCGGGCGGCACAGGATACCGTCTATAGCGGCTTTGGAACGGCATCCGAATTGGCACAGATTTCGACGGATCGCATGGCACACCTCTGCGGTTTCCCCAGCCAAAGCGGCCAGGATATGGCCGAGCAATTGTCCGACAACCTGCAGGCCATCGCACGGTCCAGCGCAGTCCTGTCCCGCTGCATCCAGGATGTCTCCCGCGAATGGATGGGATTGAGCCAAGAGCGATGGCAGACGAATATCGAAGGTCTGAACGCCCTTGCAGCCTGCCGGACGATGTCGGATGTCGTTGCTGTTCAAAGCACTCTCGTCCGGCGCAATCTGGAACAGATGTTCGAGAACAGTCGCCGCATCGCAGAGTTTTCCTTCTGCCTTACGGAAGGGACTGCCCAGACCATGATGGATCAGGCAGGAAGAACCGCGGATCGCGCTCGGCGCTCAACCTAGAGCATTGGCTCCATCCGGTGCTCTCCCCTTCAAGTGCCATCGTCCCGTGCGGAAAAGTGGGTCCACTTTTCCGCACGGGCGCCAGAACCAGAGGGAAGCTGGCCACACGACGCAAGCGGGACACGCGAGCTGAAGCGCGAGACGTGCCTGTTTCCTAGAGGCCCTCGCTTGCTCTGATCTGGTTGTAGGCAAGGCGAACTGTTCCCTTGCCGTAGATCCGTTCCAACCTGCGCACGGTGAAATGGCCATGGGCCAGCGTCTGGAAGTGATCGGTGAAAGCCGTGTTGACCGCTGCGCCGCCAAGGGCGCCGAGCACCGGCACTGCCTGCGCAGCCACCTTCTGGGAAACGACCATCCCGAAGCGGGATCCGATCTGGCTCAGCAGGCGAACGACGGCCGAGGTGCTTTCGTCGATGATCCCACGCTCGGCCACCTGATGGAGCGCTCGCGTCACGGACCGCGCCAGAGCGGCGCGAACGGCGAAATAGCCGCTCTCATGCAAGTGCTCGGAACCGGAACGTCCGCCCAGTGCGAAGACCTGAATACAGGCCAGCGCGGTCTCCGGATCGTCGAGGTCCTCGCCTTCGCTTTGCGCTATGCGGGCAATGGCCCGCAGCATGATCGTCGTGGAGATCGGGAGCTCCAGCAGAACCGCCGAGATACCCAGGGCACCTCCCATTGCGCCTGAAAGGGCAGCCAGCATTCTGTGAACGCGCGTTTCCGGGTCGACGGAGCCTTTCGGAATCGTCCTGAGCGCATAGCGCAAGGCCCGCTTGAGCGCCGCCTCCGTGGTCCGGGATACCGCTTCGGAGGCGGGCTGCGGCAGAGCCCGTCCGAGCAGCTCGACGGGACGTCCGGCCAATGACGAGAGGCGCCCGACGAAGCTCGGCCCCTCCAGAGCCCGCACGGCCTGTATCAGTGCTTCGCGATCCTCTTCCGAGATTGCGGGCACGAGTGGCTTCGCACCTCCTTCGGCCGACATGATTGCGGACATGGCTCAAGAACTCCTCGTTCCCAAGCTATGTAGGTATGATGGTCGGTCACGGGAATATTCGGAGCAAGCCACGTTGAAAGCGAGGATTGACCGGCTGTCGCGCTATCCCAACCCGCAGTGCCGCAGGGAAGAAGATGAACGGCGACAGCCTATCCGCCCTCGTCGAGAGACAACGGGCTTTACAGCTTCTCACACCGGGTCGGGGCAGCCCGGCTTCGTGTGCTGAATGAAAAAGCGCATCATCTCGCGACTGGCATCGGGCCCGCGTGGCTCGGTGTACGATCCGGCAGCACTCCCGCCGGACCATGCATGGCCGGCTCCATGGAGGACCCACTGCTCGAGAATTGAACGCTCGCTCTCATCAACCTGGACGGTGCAGGTATAAGCGATCCCACCTGGAGTCTGACCTCGGCTGACGGTCGTGCGGAGATCATCCGTTGCTTTCGACTGGGCAATGACATGGTCGCCGTTGACAGGGTTGACGGTTGTGTCGCTATCCCCGTGGAACACGATGGTCGGAATGGTTCCTCGGGGCCTGCCGTGCCGATGCGATCCCCCTGCCCCGGGAGATCCGCCCTGCCGCATCGCTGCGAAGGCGGACGGCATGTCGCTGGCGGCCCCGCACGCCAATCCGGAATGAACGCCGATGGCCGCATAGAGGTCCGGATAAGTCGAGCCCATGATTGCGGCTGCTGCCCCTCCCGCAGATAGGCCGGCGATATACACACGCTCGGGCTCGACAGGTAAATCGCGCATGATCTGGCGGGTAATCCCCGCAATCAGCGAGGGCTCGCCCCGGTCACGCTGCTGGTCGCCCGCGCTGAACCAGTTCCAGCACTTGGAGGCGTTGGCTGACTGAGCCTGCGCCGGATAGGCAACGAGAAAAGTCTGCTCCTCGGCCAGATCATTCATCCGCGTGCCGGCCGCAAAGTCGTCGGGCGACTGGGTGCAGCCATGCAGCATGACCACAAGAGGCAGCGCCTGTCCGTTATAGCCGCTAGGAACATAGAGCTTATACGCTCGGCTTCCTGCCCCATTGGCATAGATATGCTCCTCAAACCGCGCCCCGTCCGGCAAAGGGGCAGGAGCACGCTGCATCGCGCGCCCGACCAATCCATCGAGCCTGCCTGCGGGCCCGAGCTGCCCCATGCGGTCGAGGAGCCCGCGGAGGGCTTCCGGCACCTGAGGCCGGCTCACGTTCTCCGGGCGACCCGCGGAGTGTGTCTCGCCGAATTGCGGCGACGTCCAGGAGCCTCCGGTCTCCATTGATGGCGGCATCATGTCGATAACAGGCGGCATGCGCCCGGTCGCTCTCTGCGGCGCATCGCCGTCAATATTGGATGGAGCGGTGAACGGCGTGTCCCCGCGGAGCGCTCCGCGCAGAACCGCCATCGCCTCTTCGAGGCGTCCTTCCCGGGTGAGGCGCGTCGCCTCCATCATGTCGATCTTTGGCAATACGTTCATGGGAATAGCTCCTGTGCTCGGTGAATTTCAGCAAAGAAAGAGCGCTGCCCCTCCTCTCGGAAGAGATCGGTAGAGGCGTTACTCTGTGTTTCGGGCAGCGGAAATCAGGCGGTCATCGGATGCGGTCGCTCAGCGCCTCCTTCACAGCGGGGCTGGCTTGCAAGGCGCCAAGCACGTGAATGGAAGCGACGGTTTCCCGTGCCAGTTCGGGAGAGACGTCTGCGGCGATGATGGCCAGCCCGAGAACCTGGATGTGAAGCATCTCGCCGGCTGCTCGCACAGCCTCCAGGTCCTGCCGGCTGTATTGACGCAGGCCAAGGTCGAGTTGGTGTCGCGCGACGGATTGCTTGACGGCGTCGTTATGGCGATCGAGCTGATTCCGGATTGCTGTCCGGATGAAGTCGGTGCGGTTGGAGTAAAAACCCTCCTGCACCAACAGGTCGATATGACCAAGATCGACATAGCCGAGATTGATCGTGATCTTCTCGCTATCCCCCGCTTTCGGACGAAGTTCCCGCACATTACCGGTCATTATACCATCCTCATACCATCCGTCTGGATGGTAAATGGGAACGGACGCACCGCATTGCAAGGCGTGCGACAGATCACCCATGGGAACGCGGCCAAGCGAGCCTCGCTTGTGTCAGCACGCTGCTCGCGCATCGTCTAACGCTTGCGCCCTGCCGAAATCCTCGTTGCGGCGGATCGCCCATAATAAGCCGTGCTCAGGTATCCTGACGGCTCCCCTGTTTGCGAGCGACATAAGCCTCATCGCCGAGGAAGCAGATGTTCCAAGTCGGGTTTTGCGCATGCAGTGTGTAGGCTTGGACGGGCAAGCTTCCGGAACACGCATACATGGCGAACGTTATCCCCGAGCAATCCTGTGTCCAGGAGGCAGCTATGGTCGACCGTCCCGCCCCCCCGCGTAACAGGGGCGACTCCGATGCCCCGCACATGAGCCCAGTCACTCCCGCAGAGGATGCCCGCACGATGATGCTCAATCGCATCTCGTGGGGTGCCGTCCTTGCTGGCGTCGTCATCGCGCTCGTGACACAGTTTGTCCTCAACATGATCGGCCTCGGAATTGGGGTGTCGACGCTCAACCCGGGCGCCGGTGCGGGCGCGAATCCCTCAGCGACGTCTCTTTCCATCGGCGCCGGTGTTTGGTTCATCCTGTCCGGCGTAATTGCCGCCTTCGCGGGCGGGTATGCAGCAGGGCGACTCGCGGGGACGCCGAAGGAATCCACGGCAGGCTGGCACGGGCTCACGGCCTGGGCGCTCACGACGTTGGTGGTTCTCTATCTCCTGACCTCGACGGTCGGCGGTGTGCTGGGCGGGGCCTTCAATACGGTGACGAGTGCACTTGGAGGCATGAGCCGCACGATCGGCGCCACGGCCCAGACGGCAATCCAGGCAACCGCGCCGTCATTGTCGCAGGCCGCCGATCCGTTTGGCACGATCGAAAACCAGATCCGGGGTTCGATCGGCGGCAATGATCCGGCTGCGCTACGCGATGCTGCTGTCTCCGCTGTACGCGCCACGCTCACGGGTGATCAATCTCAGGCACAGGCCGCGCGGGACCGTGCTGCTCAGGCGTTGGCCCGGGCGCAGAACATTCCGGAGGATCAGGCCCGTACCCAGATCCAGCAATACGAGCAGCAGTATCGGCAGGCGGTGGACCAGGCCAAGCAGCAGGCGACGGAGGCCGCCGACACCGCAGCCAAAGCGGTCTCGCGTGGTGCCCTGTTCGGCTCCCTGGCCCTGATCCTCGGCGCCTTGGCGGGTTGGTTCGGCGGTCGGACCGGCATGGTGTATCCGACGCTCACCGATGCTACCTTGGCTTCGGCCACGCGTACGGGTGCCGTCGGACCGGCAACGCGAACCGGGGTCGAGGTAGAGGATAGCCGCCGGCCCACGGTAAGCGAACCCGTCAGGCGGTCGTAGATCTTCGAAGCGGAACGGGGCCTTCTGAGGAGGAAGTTTTCCGGATGGATTTCCGGCTTCCTCCCGAAGCGCCACAGCGGCAGAGCCTTTTCGATCGCCACCCCTTTTCGCGGCCATCCGACAAAGCCGGGAATAAACCCGGAGCATGCGGAGTCTAGTTAGTCAGAGCACCACCATGATG
Organism: Microvirga sp. 2TAF3; assembly: GCF_052114965.1. NCBI lineage: Bacteria > Pseudomonadati > Pseudomonadota > Alphaproteobacteria > Hyphomicrobiales > Methylobacteriaceae > Microvirga > Microvirga sp. 2TAF3. Next base: position 243,636 of record NZ_JBFRFT010000005.1, read on the forward strand.
GAGGATGCGATGACTGAGAACCTCGACCCCCGCAAACAAGCGACCGAAGACGACGATGGCATCGACCGCCGTGGTTTTCTTCACTGCATGGCCTGGGCAGGCACTGGAGTTCTTTGGATGGCGAATGGAGGGCTCCCGCGTTCGATCGGGCTATCGAGCGCGCAAGCCGCTGCCCCCCCGGAAGCCGGCGGACTGACGTTCCTGCAGATCAGCGACAGCCATATCGGCTTCGACAAGCCCGCCAATCCGAATGCGCTCGCGACCCTGAGAGAGGCCGTGGCGAAGATCAAGACCTTGCCCGTGAAGCCAACGTTCCTCATTCACACGGGCGACATCAGCCATCTCTCCCAAGAGAAAGAGTTCGACGACGCCGATCAGATCATCCGGGAAATCGGAAGCCCGGTCTTCTACGTTCCGGGTGAGCACGATGTCCTCGACGATGAGAGCGGCAAACTCTACCTCGACCGCTACGGAAAAGGCTCGCACGGGGCCGGCTGGTACAGCTTCGACCAGGGTGGGCTCCATTTCATTGGCCTCGTGAACGTCGTCAACCTCAAGGCCGGAGGCCTGGGGAATCTGGGAGGCGAACAGCTCCAGTGGCTCGATGATGACGTAAGGGGACTGTCGGCAAGCACCCCGATCGTCGTTTTCGCGCATATTCCTCTTTGGTCTGTCTATCCCCAGTGGGGATGGGGCACGGACGACGGCGCACGTGCGCTTGCGCTCCTGAAGCGGTTCGGTTCGGTCACGGTGCTCAACGGCCACATTCATCAGATCATGCAGAAGGTTGAAGGCAATGTTGCCTTCCACACTGCGCGTTCAACAGCGTTTCCGCAGCCGGCGCCGGGTACAGCTCCCTCGCCGGGACCGCTGACAGTTCCTTCCGAGGACCTCCGCAAGATGCTTGGCATAGCGACGGTTACTTACGTCCAGGGCCAGAAATCTCTCGCGATCGTCGATACGCCCTTGGCTTCGTGAACTTGCCTGGGATGGCCGCCAGCTGCCAGCCATCCCAGACCTCGAGCATGTGCCGTTCTTGAAACATACAGGAGAACAGCATGGTCATTCGCTTCAAGACAGGTTTGCCACAGAACGGCGCCGGGACGGCACGTCTGTCGTCGCGCAGCCTCGCCCTCTTCGTCGGCGGCATAGGATTGTTCGCGGGAGCCATTGGCGTCCCGGCACAAGCCGCAAGCCCGCAAGCTCCGGATTCCCCTTCAGCGGTCGCGGAGGTCCGGGTAGCCAACTTTACCTTTACTCCGCCGCTTCTCACCGTGACAGCAGGAACGACCGTCACCTGGGTGAATGCCGACGACATTCCCCATGTCGTCGTAGCCAATGATCACTCGTTCCGGTCGAAGCCTCTCGATACCGACGACCAGTTCTCATTCACCTTCGCGACGCCGGGTGAGTACGCTTATTTCTGCGCCCTGCATCCGCACATGGTCGGGAAAATCGTTGTCACGCCTCTCCATTCGCAACCCTGACCGGTTGCGGTCAGGTGACCTACAGGTTGAGAGGGTCATGAGCGGCAAGATTGTCAGCTTCGGTCCACCATCCTCGCGGAAGTCCTGGCTGGGATGGGCGCCTGCGCTGGGGCTCTGGCACCCAAGGCTCGGCAACACGAAAGAGCGAGCCGATGCGACATCTGTCGCCCGTGGACAGGTGATCGGCTGGGCGGAGGAGGTTATAATCCCGCAACGAGCGGAGGAGCCCGTGCCGGTCGCCCTGTCGTCTGCCGCGCCCGATGCGCAAGCCGATCATGCCTTGCGCTTTCATACGCTCATGCTTCCGCATCTGGACGCCGCCTACAATCTTGCTCGATATCTCCTGCGCGATGTGGATGCGGCGGAGGATGTCGTCCAGGATGCGTTCCTTCGCGCCTTCCGCGCCTTCGATCATTACAGAGGCGGCGATCCAAGAGCCTGGCTTTTCACCATCGTCCGCAATCGCTGCCATTCCTGGGCACGCGCGGCGGCATCCGGGCCGGTCTCCTTGGACGAAACCAAGGAACCGGACGACGAAGATCCCGACAGTGACAGAAGCGCGGATTCGTTGCTGGTCGATCCCGGGGATACGCCCGAGACGGCGCTTCTGAGGCAGGACGAGATTGCAACGGTGAGGGAGCTGATCGAGCAACTTCCCCTCTCCTTCCGGGAGGCGCTGGTTTTGCGGGAAATGGAGGAATTTTCTTATCAGGAGATCGCGGAAATAGCGGGGGTCCCTATCGGCACCGTGATGTCCCGTTTGGCCCGGGCCAGGCAATTGCTCGCAGCGGCATGGCGCAGGCGCAATGCAAACCATGAGGGGGCAGCGCCATGACCCGCCCCTGCGCCAATATGGGAATCCTGATGCACGGGTATTTCGATGGTGAGCTCGACGCGGCGAACGCGCTGCATTTCGAGGAACACATGAAAGACTGCCAGGGTTGCGCCCGCGAGTATCGACGCCTGACCCAGCTGCGGGAAGCGCTCCGCCAGGACGGAATTCAATACAAGGCCCCCGATGCGTTGCGAGCGCGGTTGATGGCTGCCATATCTCGCGAGCGATCCGCTATCGACCCTTGGTGGAAGCAATGGTCTCGCAGCTGGCGTCTCGGGACAGCAGGTTTCGCCATTGCGGCAAGCCTTGGAGCGTTCCTGCTCCTGCTGCCGCGATCTCCCGGCCTGGAGCAGGAGCTGGTGTCCGGGCATGTGCGATCCCTGATGGCGAACCATCTGACCGACGTCACGACCTCCGACCAGCACACGGTCAAGCCCTGGTTCAACGGCAGGCTCGACTATGCTCCTCCGGTCATCGATCTGGCCGATCAAGGGTTCGCGCTCTCAGGAGGACGGCTCGATTACATCGGCGGGCGGTCGGTGGCCGCCCTCGTCTATAAGCGCCGAGGGCATGTCATCAATGTGTTCCTGTGGCCGGAAGCCCAGTCCACGGCAAGCCAGATCGCTCAAGGAGCGATGCAAGGCTCGACGAGGGACGGCTACAACATGCAGCACTGGACGCGAGACGGCATGTCCTTCTGGGCGGTTTCGGATCTCAATGAAACCGAACTGAGGGAATTCGAGCGCCTCTTCTTAGCCCGCATTGGGACCGACCGGCCGATCCAGTAGAAACAAGCCCCACAGTCATTTATCAGGAAAGCGACCGCGTAACACGGCGCTTCGGATCATATCCCCGGAAACATCAAGGTGTTCGGCTCGGTCGGCCATCGTCTGGAAGTGATCTTCTGGACAATCTCATTCGGCGTAGAAAATATTTCTTTCGGTGATCGCGCGGCTAACGCCTCGGCGCGTGTGAAGCCCCAGGTGACGGCGCCGAAAGAGATTCCTTCATAGCGAGCAGATTCAAGGTCTCTGATCTCGTCACCGATGCAGATCACTTCCGCACGTGGAACACCGCTTACCCTCAGGATCTTTCGGAACTTGGCCGACTTACCGAATATGGATGCGCCGCACGCAAAGTGCTTGATCAATCGCGCATTCTGCGAACCGAGGGTCCGGCGCACATTGTCCTCCGAATTCGAGCTGACGATCGCAATCATAACGCCGGCATCGAAGAGTTGCCGAAGCATGTCATCGACCCCATCAAAGAGATGGATTGCATCGATATCCTGAGCAGCAAGGATGCGCATATGCCGCGCGATCAGGGGCAGCTTCCAAGGTGGAACACCCAGATATTTGATGATCTCACGTGCGTTGTAATGTCTTAGTCGCTCAATGACACATCCCTCAATCGGCTTGAATCCATAACGCTCGGCGCCGGTTTTCACGGTGCGGATGAACCAGGGAAAAGTATCGGCGAGGGTACCGTCGAAATCGAAGATCACGAGCTTGTATGCCATGGCCTTACTCTTCTTTCACCTTTCGGCCATATCAACACAACACCGTCAGCAAGCCCGCAAGCGCCCCATTCACGGGGTGGTTCCGCTCATCTCTCATATGTGCCGACAAGCTCCGTCTCGGCGATGACGTGAGGGCGTGCCGCTGCCCAAACATCCTCCGCCTTTGCCTGGCCCGGAAAGTCGAGCCGGGGAACATCAAGGGCGGCAAGCCGGAAATGGTAATGATGGAGGCCATGGCCTCTCGGCGGCTGAGGCCCATCGTAGTAAGCATGCCTGAAGCCGTTTACGGCTTGGCCAACGTCGCCAGCTTTGGAACGTGAGGCACCTTCCGGCAGTCTCGCCGTGGTGGCGGCGATGTTGTAGACCGCCCAGTGCCGGAAGGTGCCCGTCGGCGCATCGGGGTCTTCGACGATGAGCACGTAGCTTCGGGTTGTCGGGGGAGCGCCATGCCATTCCATCGGCGGCGAGACATTTTGTCCGTCGCGTGTATACCGGGTCGGAATGGCACCGCCTTCGTGGAAAGCTGAACTGGATAAGGCGAGCGGCACTGACACCTCCTCTGCGTCCAACCTGCCCCCGCGCTGTCTTGAGCCCGGTTCGCATGAGCGGATCCGGCAAAGATCAAGCGCAAAGCCTCGCGGTGTGTTCCATGGCCTGCGCCCTGCCCTCTTCTACTCCTTATGACCCGTGTGTAACCCTTCTCCTGATCGTCGCAGGGCGCGTCTTGGCAGCGGTCAATACCGGATCGTCGTCCTCAGGCCGAAGACAGCTGCGTTCTTAATGCGTGCACTGGTCGGATCCCGCGGGTTCGGGATGTTTCCGCCAGGACGAAAGACATATTGAAAATCGGGCTGGACCGTCCAGCCTGGGAGGATCTGCGCTTGATACGTTACCTCGATCAGCGCCTCGCTGGAACGGATCGGCCGGGCGCTGCCTGTGAAGGATTCGATATCGCGATCAAACCCTCGCGCGCGGCTGGAGATGCGGCTATAAGCAAAGCTCACGCCAAAGGTGTCATCCCCGCGGCCTGGGATCATTCCTTTCCATGTCAGACCGCCATCTGCATAGAAGCTGATCGTGTTGCGGTCGGATGGAGCTGCCGAGATGCGGGCGAAAGCGCCGATACCCTGATCGGTGGAGCCCGGCTCGCGATAGACCATCTGATCGATCACGACATAGATGCCGTCATTGCCTCGTAGCCGGTTCGCGATGCCCAAGCTCTTCGGATCCGCCAGCGGCAAACCGACAATGTCGTACCGCTGATCGGCAAAGCTCCCGAAGTGGTGCCAACCGCCCAGTCTGATCGTACCGGGTAAACCTGGTGCATCCTTGTCCTGATTATATGCGTACTGGATTTCACCAATCAGAAAGGGGGATCCGAGGTACGAAACGCAAGCCCTGTATGGTTTCGCCGCTGCGGATCGCCGGGACCCGGACCTGCCGGATCGCCGTCGAACAGGGCGGCGAGGATCGTCAGCCGATCCGTCGGGGAGAACTTGAGGCGTATCCCTGGCGTCGCAAGCGGATAGGCCGGGCCGCCGCTCGGGAGATCGCCAGCCTCGAGAGTGGGCCCCCCGAAGGTCGTGTTGAAGAACAGCGTTGCATACTGGCTGACCAGGAATTCCGTGTCGGCGCCGAGTTGCCCCACGCGAAGCGCAACCCTGTCTCCGGCAAACTTCTGTTCAAGCCACAATTCGTAAAGACGGGTGGCCGGCAGAGCCTCGATTCCGCTCACCGCCATGAGATTGCCGAGATAGAAACGGGACAACCCATGGCCATGAATCTGATAGAAGTTGGTATGGAAGTTCGCATTGGGCCAGCCCAAGAGCTTATCGAGATCGGCATCGAGCGTACCTTGAAGCTGGCCCTCGTAGATAACGCCTCTACGGAACCCTCCCGACACATTGCCAAGCCCCTCGCCAATATACGTGAAGCTGTAGGTGATCCCGACACGCTCGAGTGCGCTGCGAGTGCCGCCAGGATCCCCAAGCGGACCAAGCGAACTCGCGATCGATGGAGACGAGGTTGAAGCGGACGGCGTCTCCATCGCCTCCGGCATTGCACCGGGCTTGGACAGCCCACCTGTGCCGGTGCTGTGATCTTCCAAGGCGCATGCCGATGTGCCGATATCAATCGATCCAAACAGAAGCCAGATGAAGCACACGAAAGATGCTCTCATCCCCCTCGCCTCCAATTCTCCCATTCGGAGGAGGATAGGCGGCACTGAGCCGTGTCGCAAATCCGCATCGGGGCTAGAGCGGATTCGATTTAGGTGAACTCGTATCCGCAGTTGCTGAGGTAGTTCTGGCACTCCTCGACTGGGAAGCGATCGAGCAGTTCTCCGATGGTCGTCCAGAGCGCCTCCTTGGTGCGCGCCGCCGCCTTGCGCAGGAGCGCTT
>NZ_JBFRFT010000006.1:0-5000 GCF_052114965.1 Microvirga sp. 2TAF3
TGTGTGCGGCCTCATCATGGGTCTGGAGCCCACCTGTCATTGTGAGCTTCAGTTCTTTGCGCTCGGACGTTGCCAAGAAAGAGCCGGCCGACATGATCAGTATCCCCAAGATATCCAGCCCTCCCACGGTCTCGGCGAACACCGCCACGTCGAGCAAGGACAGTGACGACCTCCAGCAAGGCTGGAACAGGAAGGTCGGCTCCTGTGAAGGGTTTCGGATGCCGGTCATCGCGACGTAGGCACATGCACCGGGGCTGGCGTCCGAAAGCCTCCAGGGAACGAACCCGCGGGATGCCGATCGCAGGTTTTGGCCTATGGGGATTTGATGGTTATGCCTGATCCGCTGTGGTCGGATAAACGCGTTTGGCGAGATGGATGTGGGGGTTCGGCCGGTGGCCAGGGCGCGTGAAGCCCGCGCCGGTTGCGATGCGGCTGTTGACGAGCGGTTGCTTTCAGCGTTGCGGCCCGTAGGACCCAGGCCCGCGAGCTCAGTCGCACGCAGCGATCGGGCTGCCGATGGGGAGTGCCTGCGGTAGCATTGCAATCCGGTTTGTGGTTCGAGCTCATGGCGTCTGTGTCCAGGGCGGTGCGCGGGCATGGTGGCCGCGCGCGAATGTCTCGACGACGATCATGCGGCTGCCGCAGCATGGGCAGCGCAGCCTCCTGTCCGTGGATGCGGCGGGGCCGGCCTTGTCTGTGTCACCGCAGTCCGTCTCAGGCTCCGGCACGGCGAGCAAGGCGCGGGCCCGCAGGATGTTCGCCTTGCGGCCGGCGCTGGCGAGAAGGCCGTAATGGCGAATGCGATGGAAACCCTTGGGCAGCACGTGGAGCAGAAAACGCCGGATGAACTCGCCCGCATCGAGCGTCATCACCTGGTAGCGCTCAGCGCCGTTGCGGCGATAGTCCTTGCAGCGGAAGGTGACACCCCTCTCGTCGAGCGAGATCAGCCGAGAGTTGGAAATCGCGACGCGATGGGTGTAGCGCGACAGATAGGCCAACACAGCCTCAGGTCCTGCGAAGGGAGGCTTGGCGTAGACGAACCAATTCTTCCTGCGCAGGGGCGCCAGGACGGCGGCAAAGGCACGGCGGTCGCTGAGACCCTCATGATCGCCGAAGAGCTGGAGATGCCCGGCCGCATGGGCGTCGGCGAGCTTTGACAGGAACAGCCGCCGGAACAGCCGCGAGAGCACGCGCACGGGCAGGAGGAAGCCGGGCCGGCACGCCACCCACCGCTCACCGTCGAGCGAGAAGCCGCCGCCGGGCACGATCATGTGGACATGCGGGTGGTGGGTCATGGCCGAGCCCCACGTATGGAGCACGGCGGTAAGACCGATGCGGGCGCCGAGATGCTTCGGATCGGCGGCGATGGTCAGCATCGTCTCGGAGGCGGCCTTGAACAGCAGATCATAGATCACGGCCTTGTTGTGCCAGGCGATGGCGGCCAACCGGGCCGGCAGCGTGAACACGACGTGGAAGTAGCCGACCGGTAGCAGATCGGCTTCTCGCGCGGCGAGCCAGTCCCGGGCCGCGGCGCCCTGACACTTGGGGCAGTGCCGGTTGCGACAGGAATTATAGGCGATGCGGATGTGGCCACAGTCCGCGCAGGCCTCAACATGGCCGCCGAGGGCTGCGGTGCGGCAGGCTTCGATCGCCGCCATCACTTTGATCTGGCCAAGACTGAGATGGCCGGCATGGGCCGCCCGCCAGGCGGCGCCATGGCGATGGAAGATATCGGCGACCTCGAGCGACGGGCGGCGCACCGCCGCCGCGTCATCCGTCCGGCCTTGCCTCGTCCTGTGGCCCAAGCCAGATCCGGTCGAGCGGGCTCATGACAGTGCGGATCGTCGTGGTGGCGACGCGGGCATAGAGCGCGGTGGTATCGAGCTTGGCATGGCCGAGCAGGACCTGGATGACGCGAATGTCGATGTCCTGCTCCAGCAGATGCGTGGCGAAGCTGTGGCGCAGCGTGTGCGGCGTCACCCGCTTCTGGATCCCGGCGGCTTGGGCCGCGGCGTGGACGGCGCGGTTCACCTGACGGGTCGACAATGGCGTGACCGGATTGCGGCCCGGGAACAGCCAGCCCTGTGGCAGCATCAGGCCGCGGCGGCTTCCCTCCCGCCACCAGGCGCGCAGGAGCCCGAGCAGTTGCGGGGACAGCATGGCATGGCGGTCCTTGCGGCCCTTGCCCTGCTCGACCCGGATCAGCATGCGCGTGCTATCGATGTCGGTCACCTTGAGCGACACGATCTCGGAGACGCGCAGTCCGGCGCCATAGGCCGTGCCCAGTGCGGCCCTGTACTTGGGACCCGGTGCCGCTTCGAGCAGCCGCGTCACCTCCTCGATACTCAGCACCAGCGGCAGCGTGTGCGGCTGGCGGACGAGCGCGAGACGGCGGGCGAGATCGGGCCGGTCCAGCGTCACGGTGAAGAAGAAGCGCAGCGCCGCGACGGCGCTGTTGATGCCTGGAGGCTGGAGGCCTGCCTACGTCTGATGCAATTGGAACCGACGCAGGTCCTCGGCTGTGGCCTTGTCGGGTGAGCGGCCGAGGAAGGCGGCGAAGGTCTTCACATATCGGATGTAGTCGTGCTGGGTCTTCTCGGTGAAGCCGCGCACGGTCATGTCCTCGATCATGCGCTGACGCAAGGCGGTGCCAGACGAAGGCGACGGGTGGACGATCATGAGGCGCTCCTCTCAAGCTGAAGGTTGATCCTTCATGCTCGGAGGCGGAGCAGCCTCCGTCACCCCTGATCGATCACAGGCTCACTGACGCCAGAGGCTAAGCGTCAGCCTTGAAACACGCACCCTCCCGCGCGAGCGGGTTCGTTCCCTGGCACATCTCGGAAGTAGGCCAGAGGTCCGCTTCGGGGCCGAATACGGCCCTCGACCGAGACAGCCTCGGAGATCGTCCCCTAAGTGTCCCGGTTCTGCACGTTCGCGCGAAAGGGGGCAGCATGGGTGAAACTATTGGTGCTCGCAACGTAGAACCCCGTGCGGAGATGTCCGGGATCCCAGTCCTAGGACGGTCTGAGCGGGAGCGAGGAATCCTTCAAGAGCCGATGAGTTGCCCCACAGTTCTCCCACAGGATGACCCTGCACAATAGCATTCGAACTCAAGAGACATGAAGCGCAATGCGTTGAATTCGTTGCGATTCATGATGCAAGAACGATGCTCATAACGGTGGTTGTGGGTTTGAGTTCTGTTTGGCCTAACAAAGCAGCAGGTCTCCAGGTATGAATTCTGTCGAAGGGCAAGGATTTCCCGGGAGATCAATCCCTTCCCGGGGTCCTCCACCTTGATCCCTCGCACTCCGGGACAGGAGGCTGGCACGAAGGACTCGAAGCCCAGGATTCCTGTTTGGACATCCGTGCTCTTTATCTAGTCAGGACGGTGTTGGAGCCGTCCGGACGTGGATCAGCCTCATTTCCAATGGCCTAACAAGCGTGCTTGAGCAGTAAGGCACAGCTTTCTAGCTTAGGCAGGGAACGGAGCCCTGCGTGGAGGTCAGTATAGTCACTTTGAAGATTGATCCCGTCGGCGCCATGTCAGCCGAGCAGCTTGGCCTATCCATTGCTGCCCCAAGTTCGCTCTTTCATCGCAAAATACGACGTTGCTTGATCGCGCATATTGCTAGGTACTCGGTAAAAGGACAGCATCTGGTGCGACACTTCAGCATTGCGATACATAATGGCATTCGCGAACAGGTTTGTTTACCTATAAAGGTCGCGGAATTCAGCCTGGACAAGATGGTATTTGCAGCGGAGGTGGAAAGTATCTCCGGAGGACTCGTGGAATTATGAGATGAATATACGAATCCTCTTGTGACTTGGTGAGTCCTTGTTCTCTAAGAATTCGATGTTAACGTGGACTTATTCGGCATAAATTGGCAATGTTGTTAAATTAAATGAACGAATGTATTAAATATTCGTAACATAAGTAAATTTTCCATAATAAAGATCTTTGTTATGCTTGGCGAAATGTGCCACCTTTCGGGCGATAACCCGCTGGATGCACTGCATGCACCTAATGGACGGCGTTCTCCCACAAAGTCTCTCGTGCAGGCAAGCGCACGCAAACGGCTGAAGCTGTGACCCGTCTCCATGGAGCGGGCAATGGCGCAACCCGATTGCGACCTCTCGGGCAGCACTTGTTCGAATGTGCTCGGTCGAATGGACGTGTCCCATGACCAACAAGACCTGTACGGGCTACACCCGAAAGCGCCTCCGCCTGAGGAAGAAAGACCTTAATAGAGCGAGGAATATAATTGCCCGTGGAAAGGTGCCGGGGCGTGGGCTCGAGTGGGCCGATGAGGGCTGTCAGGGCCTAGCGCTGCGTATTACGCAGCAAGCTGCAACTTGGTACTTCCGGCACCGCGCAAGGACGGTGCGACTCGGCACTATTGACATCCTGACCGTTCCCGCCGCCCGCGAGGCGGCCGCGCGGACGAAGCTGCAACTTAAGGATGGACGTGATCCCCGGCCGGACCTTCGTGTGTATGAAAATGCCCTCGCCACGTACGACGGCAATGTACAGATTGCCAGCGACGCGGCATGGCCGGTATTTGACAGCGAGCCGTCGAACGATGAGCGGAGGAGGCGCGGGCCTTGGTTATGGAGTAATCTGCGGGATGAATTCCTGGCAGTGAAGAAGGAAAGCCTCAGTGAGAGGTATTTTCCCGCCTACGAACGCTATTTGTGGCACCCAGCCTTCGACGAAATTGCCTCTCGGATTGTCTCGACTCTCACAATCGATGACTTGGAGCAGGTTCGCGACAGCATTCTGGAGACCAGCACTCCATCCGCGGCCAAGCGATCTGTTGATCAAATGAGGAATGCCTTGACGTGGGCGTGGAAGCAAAAGGGCCGGCTCAGCGGGCTCAACAAGGCGCAATATCCGTGGTGGGCGCGCCTAGCAGTCGACTATCATTCCAACAAACGGCAGCACACGCCCACCATAGAGGAACTCGCCCGGACCCTTGTCCTTGCCGAAAGTTATCGGACCC